>JASLEW010000424.1 GCA_030150965.1 Thermoanaerobaculia bacterium
CACGGCCTCGGCGGTCGCCGCGGTCGCGCCGGTCGCAGGCTGGCCGCCGGCGAGCTCGGCCTGGCGGCGCATCACCAGCTCCACCATCGCCGGCAAGCTATCAATTTCTTTGTAGCTCTCGTCGGGCAGGTTCAATTGAAACGCAAGATCGACATCGACGCCGATCTCCAGCAATGAAAGGGAATCGAGATTGAGGTCGCCGCGCAGCGTCGCGTGGTCGTCGATGCGCTGCGGATCGATGCCCGCGATGCTGCCGATGACCTTCTTGATCCGGGCAATGATCTCCGTCTGCTCCATGGTCGTCCCCCTTCTACGCCGAACCTGGCCGTCCGGCATGACGGACCTGCATCTGCGGCCACCGGGCGCTGACCGGCAACGTCGCCGTCCCCGACCCGGTGCCGGCTGCATGTCGGTGCTGCTCCATTATATCGAAGCGCGGCAATGGACGAGCAGCAGAACGGTGGCGCGCGCGGTTGAAGATCTTTTATATTGCTGACGAGACGCCGCGTCGGCTTTTCCCTGCCGTCTTCGAGTGAGGCGCCGGCCGGGGACGAATTGTTACCGGGGCGGGGAGCGGGGGCGCGGGTGCCTGGCGCGCCCGGTTCCGCTACACTCTCGGCGGCCGGTATCGTATCGTAGGAGACGCTAACAATGAATCTCACTCCCGAGCTGGTGGCCGACATCCTGGTGCGCCAGGGCTACGTGACGCGCGAGCAGGGCGAGACCATCCGCCAGGAGGCGAAGCTGGTGCCGCACCGCATGCGCTCCAGCACCGCCTACGAGCAGAAGGCGGTGGCCTACGAGCTGGTCACCCGGCTGCACCTGCCCAACCAGCGCAACGGCCGCGACGGCGGCGCCGACGCCGACTCCAAGGGGCTGCTGGGCGAGCAGGAGATCGCCCAGGCGATCGCCGCCGACGCCGGCCTCACCCACCAGCGCATCGATACCCTGAGCCTCAACGCCGAGCTCATGGAGTCGAAGATGTCGCGCCCCTTCGCCCGCCGCCACCGCATGATCCCGCTGCAGATGAACAACGGCCGGCTGCGCGTCGCCTGCGCCAACCCCTACGACCTCGAGGGCGTCGACTCCTTCCGCCGCATCGCCGGCCGCGACATCGAGCTGGTGGTCGCCTCCGAGCCCGACATCCTGCGCGCCATCACCGAGTTCTACGGCCTGCGCCATTCGGTCAAGCGCGCCGAGCGCGACCTGTCGAGCGGCATCGACCTCGGCAACCTCGAGCAGCTGGTGCGGATGAAGAGCGAGTCGGAGATCGAGTCCTCCGACCAGCACGTGGTCAACGCCGTCGAGTTCATGCTGCAGCACGCCTTCGACAGCCGGGCGAGCGACATCCACATCGAGCCCAAGCGCGAGCAGAGCCTGATCCGCTTCCGCATCGACGGCGTGTTGCACGACATCCAGACCATGCCGAAGATCGTCCACGCCGCCGTGGTGTCGCGCCTCAAGACCATGTCGCGCCTGGACATCGCCGAGAAGCGCCGGCCCCAGGACGGCCGCGTCAAGACGACGCGCGGCGGGCGCGAGATCGAGCTGCGCGTCTCCACCCTGCCGGTGGCCTTCGGCGAGAAGGTGGTGATGCGCATCTTCGACCCGCAGGTCATCATGCAGGACCTGACCGGCCTCGGCTTCTACCCCGACGAGATGCAGACCTTCAACGACTTCATCAACCGCCCGCACGGCATCATCCTGGTGACCGGCCCGACCGGCTCCGGCAAGACCACCACCCTGTACTCGGCGCTCAAGACCATCGCCACCCGCGAGGTCAACGTGACCACCATCGAGGATCCCATCGAGATGGTCTACGAGGAGTTCAACCAGACCGCGGTGCAGCTCAAGGTGGGCATCACCTTCGCGGGCGCGCTGCGCCACATCCTGCGCCAGGACCCCGACGTCATCATGGTGGGCGAGATCCGCGACCCCGAGACCGCCCAGTACGCCATCCAGGCGGCGCTCACCGGCCACCTGGTCTTCTCCACCCTGCACACCAACGACGCCGCCACCTCGATCTCGCGCCTGGTCGACCTGGAGGTCGAGCGCTTCCTCATCGGCTCGACCGTGGTGGGCGCCATGGCCCAGCGGCTGCTGCGCCGCATCTGCCCGCACTGCGTCGGCGAGCGCTTCCTCACCGCCGACGAGGCCGCCACCCTGCGCCTCGCCGTGCCGCCCGGCAAGCGCATCAAGGTCAAGGAGGGCGAGGGGTGCTTCGAGTGCCGCGGCACCGGCTACCTGGGGCGCACCGGCATCTTCGAGATCCTGCCGGTCGACGACGCCGTCAAGTCGCTGGTGCAGCGCGGCGCCGACGCTCCCGAGATCAAGCGCGAGGCGGTCAAGAACGGCATGCGCACCCTCCGTCAGTCGGCGCTCCGCAAACTGGCCGAAGGGGTCACCACCTTTGAAGAGGTGGTGCGCGTGACCGGGATCTGACGACCTGCCGTCGCGGCCGAGAGTCCGCCGACTAGGGCGCGCTGCTCCGCCGTGCCGAGTGCTCGGTGCTCGGCCGGCCACCGACCTTCTGCAGGATCCCCGGAG
>JASLEW010000433.1 GCA_030150965.1 Thermoanaerobaculia bacterium
CACCCGCCGGGCGCGGCCGGCGGGTGTGGACCGGCTGGCACGTGGAGCGCGCCGCCGCCGCGCGTCCGCGCCCGTCCGCCGGGCCCGAGGACGTCGCCTACGTCATCCACACCTCGGGCTCGACCGGCGAGCCGAAGGGGATCGTGGTCCAGCACCGGCCGGCCGTCGCGCTGGTGCGCTGGGTCAACGCGCGCTTCGGCGTCGGCCCGGGCGACCGGCTGCTGTTCGTCACCTCGCCGGCCTTCGATCTGTCGGTCTACGACGTGTTCGGCACCCTCGGCGCCGGCGGCACGGTGCACGTCGCCACGGAGGCGGCGCTGCGCGATCCGCAGCGGCTCGCCGGCCTGCTCACCGAGGGAGCGGTGACCGTCTGGGACTCCGCGCCGGCGGCGCTGGCGCAGCTCGTGCCGCTGCTCCCCACCGCGGCGCTGGGGGACGCTCCCGTCGCTAACGTCGCTCGCGGCGCTCCGATCGCTCCCGTCGCTCCGATCGCTCCCGTCGCTCCGATCGTTCCCGTCGCTCCGATCGTTCCCGGCGGTCCGATCGCTTCCGGCGATCCGATCGCTTCCGTCGCTTCCGGCGCTTCCATCGCTCACGGCGCCCATGGCGCCGCTGGCGCCTCCGGCGCGGGCCTGCGCCTGGTGCTGCTGTCCGGCGACTGGATCCCGGTGCCGCTGCCCGACCAGGTGCGCCGGACCTTCCCCCGGGCGCGGGTGGTCAGCCTGGGCGGCGCGACCGAGGCCACGGTGTGGTCCAACTGGTACCCGGTGCACGAGGTCGATCCGCGCTGGCCGAGCATCCCCTACGGCCGGCCGATCACCGACGCCCGGTACCACGTGCTCGACCGCGCCCTGGCGCCCGTCCCCATCGGCGTGGCCGGCGACCTCTACATCGGCGGCGCCTGCCTGTGCGTGGGCTACGCCCGGCTGTCGGCGATGACCGCCGAGCGCTTCGTGCCCGATCCCTTCGCGGCCGAGCCGG
Source organism: Thermoanaerobaculia bacterium (assembly GCA_030150965.1). GTDB lineage: Bacteria > Acidobacteriota > Thermoanaerobaculia > Multivoradales > UBA5704 > JASLEW01. The sequence goes on from JASLEW010000433.1 coordinate 982, forward strand.
GAGCGCGCCTGTACACCACCGGCGACCGCGCCCGCCACCTGCGCGACGGCAACCTCGAGTTCCTCGGCCGCGTCGATCAGCAGGTCAAGGTGCGCGGCTACCGCATCGAGCTCGAGGAGATCGAGGCGGTGCTCGCCCGGCTGCCGGGCGTGCGCGAGGCGGCGGTGGCGGCGCGCCAGGACGTGCCGGGCGACCGGCGGCTGGTGGGCTACGTCGTGCCGGCGGCGCCGCGGGCGCCGGCCGCCGACGAGCTGCGCGCCGCGCTCCAGCGCCTGCTGCCCGACTACATGGTGCCGTGGACCTTCGTGGTGATCGAGCGCATGCCGTTCACCGCCAACGGCAAGCTCGACCGCAAGGCGCTGCCGGCGCCGCGCGAGGCGGCGGAGCCGGCCGGCCGGGAGGCGCCGCGCACCGCCGTCGAACGGGCCATCGCCATCGCCTGGCAGGAGGTCCTGGGCCTTTCGCGGGTGGGCCTGCACGACGACTTCTTCGCCCTCGGCGGCAGCTCGCTGGTGGCCACCCAGGTCATCTCGCGCCTGCGCCGCTCCTGCGCGGTCGACCTGCCGCTGCGCACCCTGTTCGAGGCCCGCACGCTGGCCGCCCTGGCCGCCGAGATCGAGCTGCGGCGGCAGGAGGCGGGCGCCGTGGAGCTGACGACGATCACCGCCTTCCGGCAGGACCGCGCCGCGCCGCCGCCGCTGTCGTTCGCCCAGGAGCGCTACTGGACGGAGCGGCACGTCGAGGCGCGCTCGGTGGCCTCGACCGTGCCGATGCTGCTGTACCTCGAGGGCGCGCTCGACAGCGCCTGCCTGCAGCGGGCGCTGGCGGGGGTGGTCGACCGCCACGAGCTGCTGCGCACCAGCTTCCGGGACGGGCCGGCGGGGCCGATCCAGGTGATCCATCCGGCGGTGCCGGTGGCCTTCCCGGTGGTCGATCTCTCGGCGCTGGCCGCGGCGGAGCGGATGGCGGAGGCGAGGCGGCTTGCCGTCGAGGACGGGCGCCGGCCCTTCGATTACGAGCGCGCGCCGCACTTCCGCGTCACCTTCTTCCGCTTTGCCGCGCGGGAGCATGCCCTGCTCTTCACCATCCACCACGTCGCCGCCGATTGGTGGTCGGCCGCCATCCTGGCCGGCGAGGTCGCGGCCCTCTACCACGCCCACCGCACCGGCCAGCCGTCGCCGCTGCCGCCGCCCACCGCGCAGTTCCAGGACTTCGCGCGCTGGCAGCGGCGGCTCTCGCGGGAGGAGGCGCAGGCCAGCCAGGTGACCTTCTGGCGCGAGCACCTGAGCGGCGCCCTGCCCATCGACCTCGGCGCCGGCCGGCCGCGGCCGGTGAAGCGGACCTTCGCCGCCGCGGCGGTGCCGGTGGCGGTGCCGGAGGATCTCGGCAAGCGGCTCGAAGCCTTCTCGACGCAGCAGGGCGTGACCCTGTTCATGAGCCTGCTCGCCGCCTTCACCGCGCTCCTCCACTGCGAGACCGGGCGGGACGACATCGTCGTGCCGTGCAGCTTCGCCAACCGCAACCAGCTGGAGACCGAGTCGCTGATGGGCAACCTGGCGGCCAACCTCCCCCTGCGCCTGCGGCTCGCCGGCGTGCGCACCTTCCGCGAGCTGCTGCAGCAGGTGCGGGACGTCACCCTGCTGGCCCACGACCATCCGGACATCCACTGGGAGCCGGTGGTCCAGGGCATGAGCTTCCTCGAGCCGGGGGACCGCGGCGGGCTGACCACGTTCCGCATCCTGTTCCAGCTGCTCGAGCACCCGGCCGCGGCGCCGCCGGCCGAGGGCGACGTCCGCATCACCCAGGTGCCGGTCGACACCGGCAAGATCCGCCTCGATCTGAGCCTGTTCCTCACCCAGGAGGGGGACCGGATCGGCGGGCGCTTCCGCTTCAACCGCGACGTGCTCGACGTGGCGCGGGTCGCCGCCATGCACGACCGCCTGCTCCGGATCCTGGCCGCCGTCGTGGCCGACCCGGAGCGCCCCCTGGCGGAGCTGCCCTACGCCGACACGGTGCCGCACCCGCTGCGCGGGGCCGCGGCGGCCGGCGCCGAAACGCGTCAGCTGCAGGCGGAGGTGGTCGGCTGACAGGGGGGCCGGACGGCCCGGCCGCGCGACGGCGCGGCCGGGGACGGCGGCTGGAGCTGGCGAAGGGGGCGGCGGGGTTGCCCGGGCGCGCCGCGGCC
>JASLEW010000439.1 GCA_030150965.1 Thermoanaerobaculia bacterium
TGCTTGCACCCATGCCTGCCACCGTCAAGAGGCCGCAATCCGCACGGTTTCGCGGGCGCGCTTTTGCCTCGCCGAGGCACCTGATGTTGTAAGGGCACCTTCGCCAATATTGCATAGCCCGGAGAGGGATCGGGCCCTCTCCGGTAGCTGAACCGCCCTGCTCACGGCTGTGCTGTTGAGCCAGAGGAGTTGAAAGCGGGAGTCGCCGCCGTGGCCGGATCCGGGCTGCCGCTCTGCCCCGTTCCGGGGGCGGGGTCTGTCCGCTCTCACGGCGGCGCGAAGGGGGCGGTTCCTTCCGAATGCAAGGAGGAGTGACGATGAAGAAGCGATGGACCAAGCGGCGGCTGATCTCCAACGGTATTCTGGTCTTATTGTTGACCGCACCGGTCGTCTATGGCGTCACCGCCACCGAGGCACCGGCCGGCTTCGACAACCAGACCAACGGCTTCGAGGCGCAGGCCCAGATGGACGCGGACCGGGCGGTCTTCGACGAGGTGGAAGGGATCTCCGACGGCCTGGGACCCCTGTACAACGCCCAGTCCTGCCGCGAGTGCCACCAGAACCCGGTGAGCGGCACGACCAGCCAGGTCACCGAGATTCGCGCCGGCATTGCCAGCAACAACGGCACCTTCACCAACCCTGCCGGCGGCTCGTCGCTGATCCATGACCGGGCGATCGATCCGGCCATCCAGATGCGGCTGATGGGCTCGTTCAACGTCGCCACCTTCCGCACCTCGCTCAACATCGCCGGCGACGGCTTCGTCGAGGCGCTGCCGGACTCCGCCTTCACCAACAACCAGTCGTACCAGGCGCAGTACGGCCTGCAGGGCACCATCATCAAGGTGCCGGTGCTGGAGGCGTCCGCCGGCACCACCCGCATCGCTCGCTTCGGCTGGAAGAACCAGCACGCGAGCCTGCTCTCCTTCGCCTCGGATGCCTACCTCAACGAGATGGGCATCACCAGCCCGCTGCAGCCCAACGAGGACACCGACTACGGCGTGTCGGTGACCAGCTACAACACCACCAACGGCGTGCCGGCCATCCAGGACCCGGCGGTCTCGGGAGCGCCGTTCGGCGGCGACATCAAGGCTTTCACCAACTTCATGCGGTCGCTCAAGGTGCCGCCGCGCGACACGGTGCTGGCGGCGACCTCCGACGCCCAGGCGGGCGCCTCGCTGTTCACCTCCATCGGCTGCGCCATCTGCCACACGGCGACGCTGACCACCGCCCCGACCGGCACCTCGTTCAACGGCGGCCAGTTCATCGTCCCGGCGGCGCTCGGCAACATGAACATCCACCCGTACAGCGACTTCATGCTGCACGACGTGGGCACCGGCGACGGCGTCGTGCAGAACGGCGGGCAGAGCACCGCCAACCAGATGCGCACCGCCCCGCTCTGGGGCCTGCGCACCAAGACGCGGATGATGCACGACGGCCTGAGCGGCACCCGCACCGACGCCATCCTGCGCCACACCGATCAGGCGGAAGGCGTCATCGAGAACTTCATCTACGGCCTGACCACCACCCAGCAGAACCAGGTGATCACTTTCTTGAACTCGCTGTAGGCTTGACTCGCGGCGTCCGGTCCTCCGGACCGGACGCCGGTTTACCGGCGGACCGCCGGCTCGGTCCAGAGGACGCTGCGGTCGATGGCGGCGAGGGAGGTGCAGCCGCAGAGGGCCATCGCCGAGCGCAGCTCGTTGTGGAGGATCCTGACGACGCGCTCGACGCCGGTGGCGCCGGCGGCGGCGAGCCCCCACAGGTAGGCGCGGCCGACCAGCACCGCCCGCGCGCCCAGCGCCAGGGCCTTGAGCACGTCGGTGCCGCGGCGCACGCCGCCGTCGAGCAGCACCGGCAGCCGGCCGTCCACCGCCTCGACCACGCCGGGCAGGGCCTCGATGGTGGCCGGCGTGGTGTCCAGGTTGCGGGCGCCGTGGTTGGAGACGATGAGGCCGGCGACGCCGCGCTCGGCCGCCATGAGCGCGTCCTCGGCGGCGAGGATCCCCTTGAGGAAGACCGGCACCCTGGCGAAGCCGAGCAGCCAATCGACGTCGGCCCAGGTGAGCGCCGGGTCGAGCACCGCGCTGTACACCCCGGACTCGTCATAGTGCCCGGCGCCGGCCGCCTGGCAGCCGTGCAGGTTGGCGCGCTCCACCCCCGGCGGCAGGGCGAAGCGGGCGCGCGTCTCGCGGTTGCGGGTGCCCAGCACCGGCGTGTCCACGGTCAGGCAGAGGCCCTTGACGCCGGCGGCCTCGACGCGCTGCACCAGCTCGCGGGTGAAGCCGCGGTCGGGCTGGACGTAGAGCTGGAACCAGAGCGTGCCGGCCGCGGCCGCGGCGATCTCCTCGATGGCGGTGGTGGCGAACGAGCTCACCACCAGCGTCGTGCCCGCGGCGCCGGCGCCGCGGGCCGTGGCGCACTCGCCGCCCGGATGCACCAGCTTGTGGTACGCGACGGGGGCGAGCAGGATCGGGAACGGCCACCGCTGGCCGCAGACCTCGGCCGCGGTGTCGAGGCGGCTCACGTCGCGCAGCACGCGCGGCTTGAGCAGCAGCTGGTCGAAGCACGAGCGGTTGCGGCGCAGCGAGATCTCGTCGCCGGCGGCGCCCGCGACGTAGCAGTAGACCATGGGGGCGAGGCGCTGGCGCGCCAGCTCGTGGTAGTCGTCGACGTTGACCGGGTTGGCCTCCTCCAGGGCGGCCACCTCGGCCGCGGCCTCCTGATCCGGGATCACCGGCTCACCCCAGGGGAGCGGCTCCGCTCCCCGCTCCGGCCGGGGGCGCCAACGGCGCCGCCTTCGGCGTATGGGGAGCCTTCGGGGCCGGCGGAGCCTTGGGTGCGGCGGCGCGCGCCTCTTTGGCTTCCCTGACCATGCGGCGCACGTCGCCGAGGAGCTTCCTGGCGTCGTAGACGATGCCGTCCTTGATGGTGTAGCGGACGCCGCCGACCCTGGTCACCTCGTTCTTGTCGTTCAGCTTGATGGCGCCGGTGCCGTAGAGGGAGGCGAGGTTCACCAGCGGGTTCTCGGTGACCACCGCCAGGTCGGCGAGCTTGCCGGGCTCGACGGTGCCGATGTCGCGCGCCAGCCCCAGCGCCTCGGCGCCCTTTAGGGTCGCGGCGCGGATCACCTCCAGCGGCTGGAAGCCGGCCTCGCGCAGCAGCTCCAGCTCGCGCACGTAGGCGAAGCCGTAGAGCTGATAGATGAAGCCGCTGTCGGTGCCGACGGTGACCCGGCCGCCGCGGTTCTTGTACTCGTTGACGAAGGCCATCCACAGGCGGTAGTTGGCCTTCCACTCGACCTCGTCCTCGGTCGTCCAGTAGTACCAGAAGGAGCCGTGGGCCTTGCGGCTGGGCTGGTAGAAGTCCCACAGCGACGGCAGCGTGTACTCGTCGTGCCAGTCGGCGCGGCGGGCGCGCATCAGGTCGCGCGCCGCCTCGTAGATGTTGAACGTGGGGTCGATGGTGAAGTCGAGCGCGATCAGCTCGTTCATCACCTGGTTCCAGCGCTCCGAGCCGGGCGGCGCCGCCTGCCGCCAGAGGCGCCCCGCCTGGCCGAAGCGGTCGGCCTCGTTGGCGTAGTTGTAGTCGAGCGGATAGGCCTGCACCGTGCGGTCGGTGAACAGCGCCTCCGGCAGGCCGTACCAGTGCTCCATCGTGGTCAGCCCCCAGCGCGCCGAGTCGAGCACGTTGACCCGCGCCACGTCCATCTGCGCGTGGTGGCAGGCGGTGCGCAGGCCGCGCTTCTTCGCCTCCTCGATCGCCGCCCTCATGATGTCCGGGCGGTAGCCGAAGAACTTCAGCCCGTCGGCGCCCTTGGCGGCCATCTGCGCCACCCACTCGCGCGCCTCGGCCGGCGTGGTGAACGGCCTGTCGCGCCCCTGGCCGAAGCCCACGTAGGCCAGGATGCGCGGCGCGGTGATCTGGTTGGCGGCGCTCCTGGCCTTCTCCATCAGCGTCCAGTCGATGCCGTCGAAGCTGCCGGGATCGCGGATGGTGGTGATGCCGTGGCCCAGCCACAGCTTGAACACGTACTCGGCGGGCGTCCCCTGGTCCTTGCCGCCGATGTGCCCGTGCATGTCGATGAACCCCGGCAGCACGTACATGCCGGCGAGGTTCATCTCCTTGTCGCCCCTGACCGCCCGCGGCCGGTCGGCGGGATCGACCGCCGCGCCGGGGTGGCCCACGGTCTCGACCTTCACGATGCGGTTCTTCTCGATGACGATATCGACCGGCCCGATGGGCGGCGCGCCGGTGCCGTCGATCAGCGTCGCGCCGCGCAGGATGAGCCGCGGAAACGGCCCCTCCCCCTCGGCCCGCGGCGGCGCCGCCGGGATCGAGTTGTCCTTCTTGCCGCCGCCGGCCGCCGCCGCCGGC
>JASLEW010000961.1 GCA_030150965.1 Thermoanaerobaculia bacterium
GATGGTCCGCGTCTCCAAGAGCGGCTCCGGGGATCCGCGGGCGGAAGCACGGGTCCTCTCTCTCGTCCGGAAAACCTCGCCGCTCCCCACGCCCGAGGTCGTCTTCGTCACGGCCCGCATCCTCGCCTACAAGAAGCTGCCGGGGACTCCCCTGCTCCACCGGAAACAGGCGTATCGGGATATCTCGGACTTTGGCGAGCGGATGGGTGATTTTCTGTCGCGGCTGCATGCGATCACGGAAGGGGACGCCCGCACCGCGGGCGTCGTGGACGACACTGCGGCCACCGAGGAGTGGCTCGCCGACGCCCGCCAGGATTACGAACGGGTGAGGCAGCGGATACCCGCACGATGCCTGGAACAGGTGACGAGCTTTCTGGACCGCGAGCCGCCCTTTCACCATACGGGCAGGAAGGTCTTCGCGCACAACGACCTGGGGACAGAGCACATCCTGGTGGACGGAGGACGGATCACCGGCGTCATCGATTGGAGCGATGCGGCGCTCGCCGACCCGGCGGTCGATTTCGCGCGCCTCTACCGCGACCTGGGCAGCGGCGCCCTCGGCGGCGTGTTGGCCGCCTACGATGCGGACCTGGCCGCCAAGGCGGCAATTCAGGCGCGGGCCGAATTCTACGCTCGTTGCATCGTGCTCGATGAGCTCCGGTACGGCCTGAGGGAGGGGGCAGGGCAGGCTGATCCCTACCTCCTCAACGCCCATGCCGCACTCGAGATTCTGTTCTGATGCCTTCCGGGAGGACTCGCCTGAGGGCTTCCCGCAGACACCGCCTGACAAAGGGTGGAAGGGGCACGACGAACACGGCGACCCCAAGTCGTCCCGGTAGTCGACGCCCAAGGTGGTCAAGCTACGACTCTGCCGGCGTCTCCCGCGCCGGCTCGCCCCAGCCGCCGCCTCCCGGGGTCTCCAGGACGAGGCGGTCGCCGGGGGCCACCTCGCAGCCGGCGACGGAGGGCAGGGGCTCCGTCTGGCCGGTGGCGCGGACCAGGGTCTGGCGGCCAGGCTCGCCGGGCTCGCCGCCCTCGATGCCGTAGGGGCGCTCGACGCGGTGCTGGGTGAGGAGCGAGAGCGACATCGGCTCGAGGAAGGTCAGCTCGCGCACCACGCCGTCGCCGCCGCGGTGGCGGCCGGCGCCGCCCGAGGCCTGCCGCAGGGCGAAGCGGTCGAGGCGCACCGGGTAGCGGTGCTCCAGCAGCTCGGGGTCGGTGATGCGGGTGTTGGTCATGTGCGTGTGGACGCCGCTCGCGCCGTCGAAGGCGGGGCCGGCGCCGGCGCCGCCGCAGACGGTCTCGTAGTAGCCGAAACGGTCGTTGCCGAACAGGACGTTGTTCATCGTCCCCTGGCTGCAGGCGGCGAGCCTGAACGCTTTGAGCAGGGTGTCCACCAGGCGCTGGCTGGTCTCGACGTTACCGCCGACCACCGCCGGCGCCCGCCAGGGGTCGGCCGGGAAGGGCGGGGCTAGGAGCCCCTCCGGGGCATGGATCGCGACCGGACGCAGCAGTCCCTCGTTGAGCGGCAGCGGCTCGGCCACCAGGAGGCGCAGGACGTAAAGCACGGCGCTCCGCACCACCGCCGGCGGGGCGTTGAGGTTGCCGGGATGGACGCCGGCGGAGCCGCTGAAGTCGAGGCGGGCGCCGTCGGGGCCGAGGTCGATCCGCACGGCGATCGGCGAGCCGTCGTCCAGCCGCTCGGTGGCGGCGAGCCGGCCGGCGGGGAGCCGGGCGAGCGCGGCGCGCAGGCGCTCCTCGGCCCGGCGCTTGAGCGCCTCCATGTGGAACGCCACGATGCCGGCGCCCGCGGCGGCAGGGTCCTCACCGGCGGCGCCGCCCGCCTCCCGCCCGGCGGTGCGCGCCAGGGCCTGGAGCGCCTCGGCGCCGCGGTGGTTGGCGGCCACCGCCGCGCGCAGGTCGGCCAGGTTCTCCTCGACCGCGCGGCTGGGGAAGGGGCCGCCGGCGAGCAGGCCGCGCAGCTCTTCCCAGCGCGCCACGCCGCGCCGCACCAGGTGGGTCGGCGGGATGACCACCCCCTCCTCGGCCAGGCAGCGCGCCGCGGGCGGCATGGAGCCCGGGCGCATGCCGCCGATCTCCGCGTGATGGGCGCGGTTGGCCACGTACCCGAGCAGCACGGGGCCACCGGGGGCAGCTCCGCCGGCCGGCGGAGCGGCCGCCCGGGGCGGTTCTCCGGCGGCACCGGCGAAGACCGGCGTGATCACCGTCACGTCGGGCAGGTGGGAGCCGCCGAAGCCGGGATGGTTGGTGACCACGACGTCGCCGGGCGCGAGCGGCAGCGCCGCCGCGGTCAGGCGCACGCAGAGGCCGAGGGCGCCGAGATGCACCGGGATGTGCGGCGCGTTGACCACCAGCTCGCCGCCGGCGTCGAGGACGGCGCAGGAGAAGTCCAGGCGCTCCTTGACGTTGGTGGAGACGGCCGTGCGCTGCAGGCACTCGCCCATCTGGCGGGCGATGGCGGCGAAGCGGTGGGTGAAGAGCTCCAGCTGGACGGCACCGGCCGCCGCGGCGCCCGGGGCGGGCGGCCTCCCGGCGGCGGCCATCACATCAGGCCGCGCCGGTGCAGGAGCTGCTCGACCGCCGCCTGGCGCGGCCAGCGCACCAGCATCGCCAGCGCCGCGGCGCCGCAGATCACCAGCGAGTAGCGGACGTTGCCGGTGACCACCGCGACCACCAGGCCCAGCGCCGCCGCGCCGTCCAGCAGCACGAAGCTCATGGTCGTCGCCCGGGCGTAGGACTCCAGGACCGCCGCCACCACCGTCGCCGGCAGGCCGGCGGCCGGGCCGCGCCCCGCCCGCTCCAGCATCGCCGTGTGCACGCGCGAGGTCACCAGGATGACCAGGACGGCGGTGCAGGTGAGCCCCAGCGACAGCCCGGCCGTGGCCTCGACCGGCGCCGACATGGCGCTCACCACCACGATGCTGGCCGCGCCCAGAATCACCGCGCTGCCCAGGATGGCGCCGCAGACCACCTGCAGGGTGCGCACGCGGCCCAGCAGCAGCGGCGCCAGCGCCGCGCGGTCGAGGCGCGGCACCGCACCCACCGGGCTGGGGAAGGGCACGACCTTGGGTTGCAGATCTCCGACCGGCCGTCTGTTCGCCATCGCCTTCTCCATCTCGCCTCGCTACCGTGCCTCCAGCTCGCTCACTCGCTCAGGAGGATCCGACGGCGGGCTCCGGGCCGTGGTCCTTTACGGCCTGGGCGTGCGTCGATCGTCCCGCACCTCCGGTTCCTTAGACACCTCCGCCGCGGGGAGGGTTCCCGGCGATGCCCGCTCGCGCTCCAGGGCCGCCTCGAAGCCGCCGTGCCGCGGCCAGCGCACCGTCATGGCGAGGAGGCTGGCGAGGCAGATCACCAGGCCGTAGAAGGGCGCCCTGCCGAGGAGGCCCACCAGCGCGCCGAGCACCACGGCGGCACCCAGCATGCTGAAGCCGACGCCGGTTGCCCACGAGTAGGCGCTGAGCAGCCGCGCACCATCGCCGGCCGCTGCGCCCGGGCCGTCTGTGCCGTTGGATGAGCCATCTGGACCATCTGGGCCGTCTGAGCCGTCTGAGCCATATGGGCCGTCTGAGCCGTATGGGCCATCTGGGCCATCCGAACCATCCCAGCCAAGGGTGCCGGGTGCGGAACCGAAGTCGCCGGCCTCCGCGTCCACCGCGCGGCGCAGGATCCGGCGCTGCGCCGCCGAGGAGAGGAGCACCAGGAGGAGCGCCCCAAGGGCGAGCAGAAAGGAGGTCTCCGGCGGCTGCACCAGCATCGCGGCGCCACCGTCGCGCTCGGCGGCCCAGCCCAGCGCTCCCGCGGCAACGATCGCCGCCGCCGCCGGCACCGTGCAGGCCGAGGCCAGCCGCCGCAGGCGCTCCTCGACCGCCGCCTGTTCGAGCCTGCCCATGGCATCTCCGCCGGTTCCCGCCGGCCGCGGCCACTCGTCGTCCATCGCGTCGACCTGCCCGGGACGTCCGGCGTGCCGTCCGCCGGTCCTCGCCGATTGTCTCCGGCCCTCGCTATCCTCGCAGGACCTCGTTGTCCTCGCCGGTCCTCGCGGTCCTCGCCCCATCCTCGCCGGCCCTCGCGATCCTCGCCGGACCTCACTGTCCTCGGCGGTCCTCGCTGTCCTCGTCGATCCTGGCCGTCCTTGCCGATTCTCACCGGTACTCGCCGATGTTCGCCGACGCCCGCCGAGGCTCGCCGGTGTCGCGGGCCGGCCGGCGCCGGCGACCCCTGCCCGCCCCATCATGCCACGAGCCCGGCCCTGCCGCATCGGCCCCCTGGCGGGCGCCTGCCGGCGCCGCCGAGGCCGTGGCGCGAGGCCACGGC
>JASLEW010000456.1 GCA_030150965.1 Thermoanaerobaculia bacterium
TTGCGGCATCGGCGATGCGCCCGCCGGAGGCACGGCGCCGATGCCGCAGGCGGCCGGGGCCGAGACACAGGTGGTTCCACCCGCTGCGGCGGCCGCGAAGCTTGCCGCTTCACCACCCCCGCCGGCGCCTCGTACCCTGGCCGCCCGCACCCTGGCGGGCGTGCTGCCGGCGTCACCGGGAGACGCCGACCGGGATCTGCCGCTGGCCGCGCCACGGCCGCTGATGTCGCCGGCTTCGGCAACTGCGCCGGCGTTGCACCCGTCGCCCGCGTCGCCCGCATCGTCCGCTTCTCCCGCATCGTCCGCCTCTCCCGCATCCTTCGCATCCCTCGCATCGTTGGCGTCGGTGGCATCGCCGAGCTCGCCGGCGCCTTCGGCGCCCGCGGCGACAGCCGCCGGGGATTGGGAGGCCCAGCCCCTGCACCGCACCGCCGGCGGCCCCATGCTGGCCGCCGCGGGCGGGGCAACCGCCGGCGGCGATCGTCCGAGCCTGACGCTGCGGCGGCCGGCCGGTCCGGCATTCACCGGGCCGGAGGCAAGGTCCCCGTCGGTGACGGCCGGCCGCCCGGGCGGGACGCGGCGGTCCGGCCTCCCGCTCGCCGTGCTGGTGGCCGCCGCCCTGTGCGCCGGCGTTTGGTGGTACGTCCGCGACAGGCCGGGCCCGGCCTCCGGCCCGACCGGCCCGGCCACCTCCGCGACCGCGACCGCCTCCGATGCCGCCACGTCCGGCGGCGCCGCGTCCCCTGGAGAGGAGAAGGCGGCGCCGGCTCCGCGGAGCGAGGCGCCGGAGGCGAGCGCGACCGGAGCGGGGACGGTCGTGCGGCAGGGTGCTCGCCGGCCGCGGCCGGCCGCCGCGGCGAGGGCGGGACCGGCGCCGCGGCGCAGCGGCATAGCCGCGGAGGCCCGAGAGGATGGCCCGGCAGGCGGCCATGCCGAACCGCCGGCCGTCACGCCCGGCTCCGCGGGGTCGGCGGCCCGGCCCGGGGGCGGCGGAGCGCCGGCAGGCCCGGCCGCGCCCGGGATGCGAGGCGACCGAGGATCCGGCGCCCCCGCGGCTTCGGCCGGCGGCCAGCCGCCCCGCCGGCACCCGACGGTGCCGCCCTTGGAGCCTGGCGTCGAGGCCCCGGAGCCGGCCGATGTGCCCGATGCGGTCTATCCCGAGGCGGCGCGCGGCTCCGGCCTGGCGCCGACGGTGCGGCTGGCGGTGCTGGTGGACGAGAAGGGGAACGTCGCCGAGGTGAGGGTCCTGGAGGGGGACACCTCGCACCTGGGCTTCAACGAGGCGGCGGTCGCGGCGGTGCGCCGCGCGCACTTCGTCGCCGCCACCAGGGACGGCACGCCGGTCCGCGCCTGGAGCGAGCTGGCGGTCGACTTCGTCAGCCCGGCTCGTCCCTGATCTGTCGCGCGGGACCGGCAGGCCCGCACCGGTTTCAGTAGAGCCGCGATGGCGTGGCCGGGTGCCGGTGCGAGGCCGGCCCGCTCGCGCCGCCGCACAGCCGCCGGTCCCAGCAGGGCCGGCAAGGAGGAATCCATGCGTAAGCTCGTCTGCCTGCTCGCCGTCCTTCTCGTCTCGGCCCTGGCCGGCCTCCCGCTCGCGGCCCACGCGTCGGCACCCGATGCTCCCACCCTGGACCCGGCCGGCGGGGCCAGCCCCTCGCTGGTGTCGTGCATCCTGCCGCACTGCAACGGTCCCTACTGCCGCGAGGCCAACGGCTGCTGGACCTGCTGCACCAACTGACGGCGCCGGCGTCGGCCCCGTTCCGTCACGGCTTGAGGAAGAACGCCAGCTCCTCGAGGTTGATGCGCAGGTCCACGTTCTTGAGCGGGACGCCGGGGCGGGGCTTGACGCGGATGGTGGCGAAGTTGAGGACGCCGCGGATGCCGGCGTCGGCCAGGGCGTCGTAGTAGTGCTGCGCCACCTCGCTGGGGACGGTGAGGACGCCGATCAGGGCGCCGGACTCGCGCACCACCGCGGCCAGGTCGGCCGCCGGGCGGATGGTGAAGCCGGCGACCCTGGTGCCGACCTTCTGCGGGTTGTTGTCCACGCCGGCGACGACCTGGAAGGCGCCGTGGTTGAAGCCCAGGTAGCGGGCGAGGGCGCTGCCCAGGTTGCCCATGCCGACGATCACCATCGGGTGGTTGCGGTCGAGGCCGAGGAGGGCGTCGAGGTGCTCGGCGAGCTTGTCGACGCCGTAGCCGACGCCGCGGATGCCCAGCTCGCCGAACTGCGCCAGGTCCTTGCGGATCTGGGTGGCCGACAGGTGATAGCGCTGCGCCATCTCCTGCGACGAGATGTGGGTGATGCCCTGCTCCTGGAGCTGGCGCAGGCAGCGCAGGTAGAACGAGAGACGGTTGAGGGTGAGCGGGGAGATCTCCTCCGGCTCGCTCACCTCACCCCGGTTGCCGCGATGAGCCATTGCAGTAGGTCCGCCGGCCACAGGCCGAGAACAAGGGTGGCGAGCGCCGCGATCACCGCCGCCGCGCGTCCCCATCCGTCGATGAGCAGACCCTCCGGTTGCCGCCTCTCCGGCCGCATGTACAGGACATAGACGACCCGCAGGTAATAGAAGACCCCCACCAGGCTCATCACCACGCCCAGCACCGCCAGGCGCACGTGCCCGGCCGCCACCGCCTGCTGGAAGACGAGGTACTTGCCGAGGAAGCCCACGGTGGGCGGGATGCCGCCGAGCGACAGCATGCAGATCGCCAGGCACCCGCCGAGCAGCGGGTAGCGGTAGCCCCAGCCGGCCAGCTCCTCGATCTCGTGGCGGGCGCCCGGCCGGCTGTAGAGCAGGCCCACGATCGCAAAGGCGCCGGCATTCATCAACGCGTAGGCGACCAGGTAGACGACCACCGGCGGCAGATCGGTGCGGTCGAAGGTCACCAGGGCCACCAGGAGGTACCCCATGTGGGCGATGCCCGAATAGGCGAGCATGCGCTTGATGTCGGCCTGCGCCAGCGCCAGGAGATTGCCCACGATCATCGACAGCGCCGAGAGCGCGGCCACCACGTTGGTCCAGCGCGCCGCCGTGGTCCCCTGGGCCGCCACCTCCAGGAGGCGGTAGAGCACCAGCGCGCTCGCCACCTTGGGAGCGACCGACAGGAAGGCCACGAAGGGCGACGGCGCCCCCTGGTAGGTGTCGGGCGACCAGGCGTGGAAGGGCGCCAGGCTCATCTTGAAGCCGAAGCCGGCGACCAGCAGCAGCAGGCCGAGGGTCACCGCGGTGGGGACGTGCCCGGTGCCGGGCCCGCCCTGGCCGCCGAGCACCTTGGCGATGGCCTCCAGGCGGGTGCTGCCGGTGCCGCCGTAGACGAGCGCGATGCCGAACAGCACGAAGGCGCTGACGAAGGCGCCCATCAGGAAGTACTTGATCGCCGCCTCGACCGCCACGCTCACCCGCCGGTGGTAGGCGGCCAGGGTGTAGAGGCTGATCGACAGCAGCTCGAGCGACAGGAAGATGGTCAGCAGCTCGGTGGCGCGCAGCATCAGCAGCATGCCGGCGGCGCACCAGAGGAGCAGCGCGTAGTACTCGCCGCCCAGGATGCGCTCGCGCCGCAGGTAGTTGTCGGAGGCCAGCGCACAGAGCGCGGTGGCGAGGAGCACCACGAGCGAGAACGCCAGGGTGACCCGGCTGGTCTCCAGCATGCCGTTGCAGCTCCTGAAGACCAGGTGCGGGTCGGCGCCCGTCCCCTCGGAGCCGGTCGGCGCCGCGGCCAGCACCGACCACGCCTGCCAGGCGCCCCATGCGGCCAGGCCGGTGATCAGCAGGGTGAGCGCGGTCCACGCCCGCCGCAGCGCCGGCGCGACGGCGTCGGCGAGCAGGACGACGACGCCGCCGGCGCAGAGGATCAGCTCGGGAAGCAGGCTCAGCAGATCGTCGTGGGTCATCGCGCCGCTCCCTGGGGCATGGCCCCGCGGCTGCCGCCGGCGCCCGCGGCGCCCGCGGCACCCGCGCCGCCGGCGCTCCCCGGGCCGC
>JASLEW010000477.1 GCA_030150965.1 Thermoanaerobaculia bacterium
CGCGGCGGGGGCAGAACCGCCGCGGCCTGGCGCCACGGCGTGGGCGCCTCCCGCCGGGACCTCGCGGGCGCTGAAGCGCAGGGCGGCCATCGGGCCGTCCGGATCGGGCGGCAGGCGGGCCGCGAGCTCACGGTATCCCGCGGTGGGGTCGGTGTCGCCTTGCAGCACCAGCGCCCGGGCATAGAGGAAGTAGGCGGCGCCGTCGCCGCGCACCACCCAGCCGCCGGTCTGGCGCGCCACCGCCGGCAGGGCGAGGGCCGCCGCCCCGGCGCCGAGCAGCGCCGAGAGCCCCACCGCCTTCCACGGCAGCGCCGGCCGGCCATGGCCCGGGCGCGGCGGCAGGCCGCCGCTCCGGGATGGCGGTGCGGCCGGTGTCAGCGCCGCACCCCTCAAGCCGCTCCCGTCCCGCGCAGCACCGCGGGGATGGTCCAGGCCAGGATCTTGAGGTCGAGCAGCAGCGACCACTGGTCGATGTACTGCATGTCGAGCTCCATCCACTTGTCGAACGGCAGGCTGCTGCGTCCCGCCACCTGCCACAGGCAGGTGATACCCGGACGGACGCTCAGCCGCCGCCGGTGCCAGTCCTCGGAGAAGCCCTGGTAGTCGCGCAGCGGCAGCGGCCGCGGGCCCACCAGGCTCATGTCGCCGAGCAGCACGTCGAGCAGCTGCGGCAGCTCGTCGATGCTGGTCTGGCGCAGGAAGCGGCCGATCGGCGTGAGCCGCGGATCGTCCTTGATCTTGAACACCGGCCCGCTCACCTCGTTGAGGTGCGCCAGCTCCTCGATCCGCCGCTCGGCGTCGAGCTGCATGGTGCGGAACTTGTGCACCTTGATCCGCCGCTTGTTGTAACCGATGCGCTGCTGCACGAACAGCGCGGGGCCGGGCGAGGTGAGCTTGACCAGCAGCGCCACGGCGAGCAGGAGCGGCGAGAGCAGCAGCAGCAGCAGCGAGGACGCCACCACGTCGAGCAGGCGCTTCAACAGCACCGGCCAGCCGGCCATGGCGCCGGTCCAGATGGTGACCACCGGCTTGTCCTCGAACTGCTCGACCGTGGTCTTGGCCAGCTTCATGTGGAAGAGGTCGGAGAGGATGCGCACCACGATCCCCTGCTCCTCGCACAGCGCGATGATCTCGGCGCAGCGGGCGTAGCACGAGCCCATCGGCAGCGCGATCACCACCTCGTCGACCACCTGGCCGCGCAGCATGTCGAGCAGGCCGCGCTGCGAGGCGACCAGCTCGCGCCCGCCGCGCCGGAACTCGTCGAGGCCGGGCCAGGGATCGTCGACGAAGCCCGCGACGCGGTAGCCTAGCTCCGGCCGCGCCTCCAGCCTGGCCGCGTACTCCACGGCGCGCGGATTGGTGCCGACGATCAGCACGTTGCGCAGGTTGCGGCCGCCGCGCCGCACCCGCGCCAGCACCCAGCGGGCGACCAGCCGGCTGCCGACGCAGAGGACGCAGCTGGCGATCCAGAAGGCGGCGGCGAGCTGCGCCGTGACCAGGGCGCGATCGAAGACGACGATGAAATAGAGGACGGCGAACGATCCCCAGGTGGCGGCGAGCAGCGCGCGCAGCGTCTCGGTGGTGGAGGATGCCAGCCGGTCGCGGCGGTAGGCGCCGGCGGCGCGGAAGGTCAGATGCCACACCGCCACCAGCGACAGGAAGAGGACGACGTTGGCGACCCGCACCCGCATCGACAGCATGCGGGCCGGCGATACGCCGTGCGCCGTCGCGGCGTCGGCGATGCCGAAGGCAAGCACCATCATCAGGAGATCGGCGAACTGGTAAGCAACCCAAAGGAGCCGGCGCCGCACCATCTTGCACTTCCTTCCTACAACCCCTGCGTCCGCTACGTCTGCTCATCGGGTCGCCATGCCTGAGGCGACCGCCGGGTGGGCCACTGCAAGCGCCGAGCCATGCGCCGCGCCGGGGCCGGCGAGCGCCGGCAGGCGAGGGGCCGCGAGGGGAGCGCGGCGCGGCACCGGCCGGCCGGCCGCCGGCAGCGTGTAGAAAGCTCCCGCCGGTTCCTGTCGATTTTTTATCGAGCAACGGCAATAGGGTTTGGCACGCCTTTCGCTAGATCGCGGGGCGTTGGTTGTTGTCGCTCGGGCAGCTCGATCATCATGTACGACTCCGAACCCGAACCCCACAGTGAGCCTGGCAACGCGTCCCGCTGAGCACGCCGGCGGCGCGCCGTGCGCCGGGCCGGCCCCTTCCCGGCATCTGCTCACCGTGGTGCTGGAGGACTACTTCCAGGTGGCGCCGCTCGCCGGCGTCATCCCCGCCGGCCGCTGGAACCGTTTCGAGACCCGGGTCGAGCGCAACACCGCGAAGGCCCTGGCGCTGCTCGACGACTACGGCATCAAGGCGACGTTCTTCGTCGTCGGCTGGATCGCCGACCAGATGCCGGAGGTGGTGCGGCGGGTGGCCGCCCGCGGCCACGAGATCGCCAGCAAGGGTTACTTTCACCGCGGCATCCGCCAGCTCGACCGGGCGGAGTTCGCCGACGACCTGGTGCGTTCGCGCGAGGCGCTGGAGCGGGCGGCGGGCGTCCCGGTCGCCGGCTACCGCATCGCCCAGGGCTGGTTCGAGCCGCAGGACCTGTGGGCGCTCGACGTGCTCGCCGCCCAGGGCTTCCTCTACGATTCGAGCATCCGTCCGATCTTCCGCACCTGGGCGGCGCAGCCGGAGCGCTGCCGCCCGCACCGCCACCGCTTCGCGGGACGCACGCTCTGGGAGCTGCCGGTCCCGGCGCTGACCGTGGGCGGATGGTCGTTCCCCATCGCCGGCGGCAACTACCTGCGCCAGGCGCCGGCGGCCCTGATGTGGCGCGCCGTGGCGCGCTGGCACCGCACCGCCGGCACGCCGCTGCTGATGTATTTCCACGTCTGGGAGCTCGATCCCGACCAGCCGCGGATCGCCGCCGCGCCGCTGTGGGAGCGGGTGCGCCAGTACCGCAATCTCGACCGCATGGAGAGCCTGCTGCGCGCCTACTTCGAGACCTACTCCTTCGGCGGCGTCGCCGAGCACCTGGCCGGCCGCCGCGCCGGCGGGCCGGCGGCGGACCCCGCACCGGCGGAAGAGGCGGACGAGAGGGTCGCGGCGGAAGCCGGGCCGGCGCCGGCGCGTGCCGCCGGCGGGCGGCCGGATCCGCCGGATCCGCGCGATCTGCGCGATCTGCGCGATCTGATGGTTCCGGGCGCGGCGCCGTCCGCCGCCGGGCCGG
>JASLEW010000962.1 GCA_030150965.1 Thermoanaerobaculia bacterium
GCCACGGCGAGCACGAGCCGCCCCCCGGCGGCGGCGGGAAACGTCCCTAGGATCGACTCGTCGAGGCGCACCTCGACCGCGGCGCCGCGCGGCGGCGCGACGTCCAGGGCGACGCGGGCCACGCCGGCAACGCGGCCGGCCTGAGCGTCGCCCTGGACGTCGCGCCGCCGCGCGGCGCCGCGGTCGAGGTGCGCCTCGACGAGTCGATCCTAGGGACGTTTCCCGCCGCCGCCGGGGGGCGGCTCGTGCTCGCCGTGCCGGTCGCCGCCGGGCTTCACCTGCTGGAGGTCGAGAGCGTCGCCGGCGGGCCGGTGCTTCCGGGCGCGGTGCGGCTGGATGGGGATGGGGGGCGCGGGAGCCCGCGGAGCCAGGGGGACCGCGGGAGCGGAGGCGAGGCGCGCTGAGGCCGCCGCGCCCACCAGCACGGCCAGGGTGAGGGCGTTGGCCGGCATGGTGAGGCCGAAGTCGAAGCATTCGTGAACGCCCACCGACGCCAGGGCGCCGAGCGCGGCCAGCCCGGCCGCTCGGTCCTCGGAGCGGCGCCCGCGGCGCAGCACGGTCAGCAGCCGCGCCACCAGCGCCGCCGCTCCCACGGCGAGGAGCGGCGGCCCCACCAGGCCGGTGGTCGCCAGCAGCTCCAGCGGCCCGCTGTGGGCGTGCCACCAGGTGCCGGCGAGGCCCGCCGGCTGCACCAGCGGAAAGGCGTCGCGGAAGGTGCCGAGGCCGGTGCCGGTGAGCGGCGCCAGGCGCCATAGCGCGAGGGTCGCCGACCAGGCCTGCCGCCGCGCGCCGAAGCTGACGTCGAACGGCAGGGTGGCGAGCATTCGGGCCGGGCCGGCCTGGAGGCCCAGGGCCAGGGCCACCGCGATCCCGGCGGCCGCCGCCGCCAGCCCCAGCACCGCGGGCGCCAGCCGCCGCTGCGCGGTGGCGAGCAGCGCCCCCTGGGCGAAGATGCCGGCGACCACCGCGATCAGGCCGCCGCGCGAGGCGGTGAACGCCATGCCGGCGAACAGGGTCAGCCAGACGAGCGCCGGCGGCGCCAGCGCCAGCACCCGCCGATCGAGCGACATCTGCGAGCGGGCGCGCCGCGCCGCCCACCAGATCCAGGCGAAGCAGAGCGCCAGCGCGATCTCCAGGTAGAGGCCGAGGTGGTTGGGGTTGAAGAAGGTGCCGCGCAGCCGCGCCGCGGTGATCGGCACCTCGACGCCCCAGAGCGTGGTCTCCCCGGCCTTGGCGGCGCGCGCGCCGAAGAAGACCTGGAAGACCGCGCCGCCGAGGATCGCGCCGGCCAGCCACCGCCGGCGGTAGCGCCGCCTCCCGGCCGCCGCGCCGGCGAGCAGGCAGGCCGCCGCCGCCGCCCAGAGCAGGGCCGCCGAGAGCGTCGCCGGGGCCGACACCGTGAGCCGCGAGGGCGGCGTGGGCGAAAGGCCCGCCGCACCGGTCAGCGCCGCCGCCTGCGCGTGCAACCCGGCCAGCCCCGGCGCCAGGAACGACGCCAGCGGCGCCGGCCAGGGGAGCGCCTGGATCACGCCGTAGAGGGCGACGGCGCCCAGCGCCGCCGCCGGCAGGGCCGCGTGCCGCAGCTCCGCCGCGCGGTCGACGGTCGCCATGGCGAGCGCCAGGGCGCAGAACGCCAGGGTCTCCAGGCTCGCCTCGGCCCAACTGGTGATGCCGCCGAACGGCAGCGGCGCCCACAGCAGCAGGGCCCCCAGGAGGGCGGTCAGCGCGACGCTGGAATGGCGTATCATGGCGCGGTTTTACCCCGATCCAAGCGCTTCGACGGTGCAAACCCGGTCCTGCACGGAGAGACTATGCGGCTGCTCATCCGACTCGTCAGCGGCGGCGTCCTGTTCCTCGCGTTCTTCGCAGCCAACGCGGCTTTTGCGCAGTTCGACCAGTATACGTCCCCCGGGGGCCCGGCGGGCCGGCCGGTCGACCGCAAGGGGGAGCTGACCAAGGAGGCCGAGGCGGCACGCCTGCGCCTGGGCGAGCTGCGCGTCGCCCCCACCCTGGCGCTCAAGGACGTGGCCTACGTGAAGAACCTGCTCGGCGCCGCGGGCAGCTCGATGCCCTCCGACCTGACCGCCACCGTCGGCGGCGGCTTCCGCGCCTACCTGCCGTCGAGCTCGCGCGCCATGTGGACCGCCTACGCGCTGCCCGAGTACGTGTGGTGGCAGAAGGAGACCGACCGCCGGCGCTTCGACGGCCTCTACGGCGCCGGCTTCGACGGCTTCTGGAACCGCCTGACGCTGCGCCTGACCGGCGGCAGCGACGCCTCGCAGCAGATCCTCACCTCGGAGGTGCCGGTGCTGACCAGCGCCCGCGTCGATCACGGCGGCGCCACCGCCGAGCTGCGCCTGACCGGCGCGATCTACGGGTTCGTGTCCGGCAACGTCACCCGCACCACCTCCCTGGTCAACCCCAGGGACCCGGTGACCGCGCTGCTCGCCCAGCTCGACCGCGACGAGCGCGTGGAGCGGGCGGGCTTCCGCTGGCGGCCGACGAGCGACTGGACGATCGGCCTGGCCGCCGAGCGCTCGGACGTCGACTTCACCGATCATCAGCCGGGCGCGATCGATCGCTCGAACTCCGGCACCGCGCCGGTCCTCGAGCTGACGCGCGAGCACGGCCGTCTCTACGTCCAGGCCGACGTCGCCCAGCGCTCGCTCTCGGCCAAGCAGGGGGCGGCCTTCGCCCGCTACGACAAGACCACCGGCCACGTCACCGTGTCCTACGAGATCACCCACCAGGTCGAGGTCTTCGCCTACCTCAACCGCAACCTGGCCTACGCCCTGGAGCCCGACTACTCGTATTTCGACGACCTGCGCCACGGCGCCTCGCTGCACGTGAAGCTGGGAGGGCGCACCCGCGCCAGCGTCTTCGGCGAGACCGGCACCCTGGGCTATACCGCCGTCGTGCCCGGGGCGCCTCGCCGCTCCGACGACCTGCTCTCCTACGGCGGCGCGCTGAGCCTGGACATCTCCAGGGGGGCGGTGATCAGCCTGATCGGATCGAGCACCCGCTTCACCTCCAACCTCCCCGGCGAGGCGCGCTCGCTCAACACCCTGGGGCTCACCGTCACCCTGGCGGCCGGGCAGGCGAGCTCGGTCGTCGGGCCCTGAGGCGGTGGCCCGCGTGGGCCGGGGGCAGACGTCGGCCGGATTTTGAATCCGGGCCACGGTTGATGTAGTATTGTCCCGGGTAACATTCGTAAAGTGAAGAAGATAGACTTATTCTCATGCGCCACTGGCGGGGTGGCGGGGCTGATCGGGCTGGTCCTTGGAGCGCTGGCGGCGACGGCCGCGGCGCAGCCCGTCCCGCCACCGGGACCGGCCACCGCCGCCGCCCAGGCGCACGCCGCCGGTTACCGCGTCGGTCCGCGCGACCTGCTGGCGATCCGGGTCTTCGAGATGCCTGAGCTGAACGTCGAGCGCCGCATCTCCGAGGACGGCACCATCAGCCTGCCACCCCTGGCCGACCTGGCGGTCGCCGGCCTCACCGCCACCGAGATCGCCGACAAGCTCAAGATCTCCCTGGAATCCAAGTACGCGCAGCGCGCCACCGTCGAGGTCTCGGTGGAGGAGTTCCGCTCGCGCCCGATCACCGTCATCGGCGCCGTCAAGCAGCCCGGGGCGCTGGCCTTCTCCGGCCGCTGGACCCTGCTCGAGGCGCTGACCGCCGTCGGCGGCATCGACGAAAACCACGGCAGCTCGCTCTACGTACTACGCAGGGCGGACAACGGCCTCTCGGACCAGGTGACGATCCCGCTCGACGACCTCCTGGTGCGCGCCGATCCGCGGGTGAACATCCCGTTGCTCGCCAACGACCTCATCAACGTGCCCACCGCCGTCGAGGTCACGGTCTACTGCCTGGGCGCCGTCAACCGACCGGGCGCCGTGTCGTTCAAGAGCACCGAGCGCATCACGCTGCTCGCCGCCATCGCGCGGGCCGGCGGCCTGACCGACCGGGCCGCCAAGAAGATCCGGGTCAAGCGGGCGGAGGCCACGCCCGGCACCCCGGAGCTGGAAGCCGACTACCGGCGCATCCTGGCCGGCAAGGATGCCGACGTCGAGCTGCGGCAAGGCGACGTCGTCGTCGTGAAGGAGTCCTTCTTTTGAAGAATGCCCTGGTGCCTCAGATCCTCCCCGCGGAACCCGACCTGCTCCCACCGGAGCCCGAGTCGGAGTTCAACCTGGCCGAGTACCTGGCCATGGTGCGGCGCCACTGGAAGCTGGTGGCGGCCGCCTCCCTGGTCTGCATCGCCTGCGGCGCCATCCACTACACGATCACGCCCAAGGCTTACATGGCCACCGCCACCATCCAGATCGAGCGCCGCACCCTGGCGCCGACCCTCACCTCGCAGGCGCCGTGGCTGGAGAGCTACTTCGACGCCGAGTACTACCCCACGCAGTACCGGCTGCTCGAGAGCCGCGGCCTGGCCGAGCGGGTGGTGAAGCGGCTCGACCTGGCGGCCGACCCGGCGTTCAACCCGTCCCACGCCGGCAGCAGGGAGAGCGGGCGCACGCCCACCGCCGACGACGACCTGGCGATGCTCGGCGGCCTGGCCGAGCGCCTGCGCTCAGGGCTCAGCGTCGAGCCGGTGCGCAACACCCAGCTGGTCGAGATCTCCTACCGCGCGCCGTCGCCGCTCTTCGCCGCCCGCGCCGCCAACGGCTTCGCGGATTCCTTCATCGACATGGGGATCGAGTACCGGTTCACCAGCGCCGGCAAGACATCGAGCTTCCTCGGCTCGCAGATCGACGCCCTCAAGAAGGAGATCGAGGACAAGGAGGCGAAGCTCCAGGCGTTCAGCCGCCGCACCGACATCGTCACCATGGACCCCGGCTCCAACGTCACGCTGCAGCGCCTGCAGGCGCTCAACTCCAGCTACATCGACGCCAAGAACGCGCGCATCGACCGCGAAGCCAAGCACAAGGGGCTGCTCAGCTCGCCCCCGGAGATCATCGCCGACACCTTGCAGCCCGGCGTCGTCGGCAGCATGCGCTCCGACCAGCTCAAGCTGGAGCGCGACTACGACGCCAAGCTCAAGACGTACAAGCCGGACTGGCCCGCCATGGTGGCGATGAAGGCGGAGATCGACCGGGGCCGCCAGCACCTCGCCTCGGTGGTCGCCGAGATGGTCGACACGGCGCGCAAGAGCGCCTATGCCGACTATGAGACGGCGCTGCGCCAGGAGCAGCAGATCGAAGCCGAGATGAACAAGATGAAGGCGCAGGCGATGGACCAGAACTCGCAGGCGGTCGAGTACAACAACCTGACGGTCGAGATCAGGACCCGCCGCGACCTGCTCAACGAGCTGCTGCGCAAGCATTCGGAGAACGAGGTCCAGGCCCGGCTGCAGGACACCCGCGACTCCAACATCCACATCGTCGACCGGGCGCTGGTGCCGGGCGGCTCGTTCTACCCCTCGCTGCGCAAGGACGTTTCCTACGGCATGCTGTTCGGCCTGCTGATCGGCGTCGGCGCGGCGCTGCTGATCGAGTTCCTGGACCGCACGCTGAAGACCCCGGAGGAGGTCGAGCGGCGCCTCGGCCTGCCGATCCTCGCGGTCATCCAGGACATCCTCGAGGCCGGCAAGTCCTATGGCTACGCCGAGCGTTACGGCTATGGCTATTACGGCTACGGCGCCGGCCTGCCGGCCGGCGGCACGGCGGCGGCCGGCGGCCCGCTGGCGCTGCCGGCGCATCAGGCCGGCGGCGCTGCC
>JASLEW010000494.1 GCA_030150965.1 Thermoanaerobaculia bacterium
GCCATCGAGCGCAGGGCGTCGATCTGCTCGGTCACCTTCATGGTGCCGATCTCCGCCGTCATGCCGGAGCCGATGCGTCCGCCGACGATGAGCGCGGTGAGCACCGGCCCCAGCTCGCGCACCAGCGACTCCGAGACCACCGACCCGATGTAGTACTTCACCCCCAGGCCCGGCAGGCTGTAGGCGGTCTGCAGCGCCACCACCATGCCGGTGAAGACCGTGGTGACCGCGGCGACGCCCAGCGACTGCACGCCCACCTTCTCCAGCTGCTCCATCCACAGGTCCAGCTCGAACGGCCGCGAGACCATGGCGGCGAACGCCCGCCCGGTGAGGAGCGCCAGCTCACCGGTGCGGCGGAACACCAGCTCCACGCCGGCGGGCAGGGCGCCCGCTGCCTGGTCGCGCCGGCCGCCGGGTCCGGCCAGGGCGGCGCGGTGACTCCGGGCGGCCGCGAGAGGTCGCATCGCGGACATGGCTGTTCGCTTCGGCTCGCGGGCAGCGCTCCCCCTGTCGCGCATCGGGCGAGGATCGCGAGCCGCTCGAACGATCGAAAAATGCAAGATCGTGGCCAGCAGGCCGGGCCACGCCGGCGCCTCCCGGCCGGCGCCGGCGTGGCGCAGAGGCCCCGGCCCGATCAGGCCAGGGGATTCACCCAGCGCAGTCCGGGGAAGCGCGAAAAATCGGCGTCGTTCGAGTGCAATTCGGCGCGATGCTCGATCGCCAATGCCGCAAGGTGCACATCGGTGGCCAGGTTTCCCGGGGCTTGGGCATCACGCATCAGGCTGTCCAGCAGATCGAGATGCCGCGTGCCGGGCTCGACGATCTCGACATTGGGCCGTTCCAGCCAGGACCGTATGTGTCCGATCGCCTCCCGCGCGGTGAAGGGCTCCACGCGCACGCTGCGGCTGGTCATCAGCCGGAGATAGCCAATCATCACGGCCCAGGGCAGGCCCACGGGCCGCGGCTCCGAGAGGCACGACTCCCACCATGCCTTGGCCCGCAGGTGGGCAGGCGCCTCGCTGTTGTACGCATAGATCAACAAGTTCAGGTCAGGCAGGATCAAGGCTTCTCACCCGTGGCGGCCAATCGGCGCTGGAACTCTTCGATCGCGAGCTCATCGTTGAGCTGATTGAGCCGCAGCAGGTCGACGCCGGTGCGAAAGCTGCCGCCCTTGGCCCGGACAACAAACCTGGGAGGAGGCGGCGAGGGCTTCTCGCCGCTCCGCAGGCCCTTGCGCAGGGTGGCATTCACCACCTCTTTCCACGGCTCGCCAGAGCGCCGGGCCCGCTCCTTCAGGCTCCTCGCCACATCGTCGTCCAAGGTGAGTGTGGTGCGCATGGACGCATCATGATGCCCTGGATCGTGTACGTCAAGATGTCTGATGAGTGGTCATGGAGAAGACAACAAGAGTGGCCATTGCCAGATGACCGCCATGGAGCGAGCATTCCCCTCGCCGCGGTTCGGATGGCGGCGCCGCGCGATGGGCATGGGGCCTGTCGCACCGCTCGCTTTCACCGCTGCCTCTGCGCCATTCTGCGCCAGTCGGCGCCACTCGGCGCCAGTCGGCGTCAGGAAAGGGGGGGAACCGATCCATGAAGAGATCCCGCGTCACGCTCGCCGCCGCGCTGCTGGCCGCCCTGTTGGGCTCGCCGGCTGCCGTGCGCTCGTCGCAGGACAACCCGAAGGGCGGGCCGGCCACCAACCTCGGCGGCCTGCACGACTTCGATCTGCGCGTGGGCCGCTGGCAGGTCCATCACCGGCGGTTGAAGGAGCGGCTGGCCGGCAGCCACGGATGGCAGGACTTCGACGGCACGCAGACCTGGTGGAAGGTGATGGACGGCTGGGGCAACGTCGACGACAACGTGCTCAAGCTGCCGGGCGGCGATTACCGCGCCGTGACCCTGCGCGCCTATGACGGCAGGACCGGGCAATGGGCGATCTGGTGGCTCGACGGCCGCAATCCCTTCGGCGAGCTCGACCCGCCGGTCAAGGGGCGCTTCGAGCACGGCGTCGGCACCTTCTACGCCGACGACACGCTGCGCGGCAAGCGCATCCGGATGCGTTTCATCTGGTCGCGGATCACGCCCAGCTCCGCCCACTGGGAGCAGGCGTTCTCACCCGACGGCGGCAAGACATGGGAGACCAACTGGTACTCCGATTTCCGCCGCGTCCCGTGACGCCGCCGGGCCGCTGAATCGTCGAGGCCCTGGGCGGCGGCGCGCCCGCGCCGGCGCCCGCGCCCGGGCCCGGCGCCCGCCATGCGGCTCCCGGCTCCCCACCCGCCGCCGGAGGGCAGGAGGAGCGGTGACCGGGGCCGGAGAGTGGGCGGCAGGTGGTCATCCGTGATCGCCTCTTGCCCCGCCCTGCCGATGGCCACTATGGTGGTGGCCATGAGACCGCGGCCACCGGAGACGCTACGCCAGGCTCCACCGCCGCCGCCGGTCCCTCCGGCGCTGCTGACCCCGATGCCACCGGTCCTGACCATCGACCGCGCCGCGGCGGCGCCGCTTCACCGCCAGATCTATCAGGGCATCCGCGAGGCCATCGTCGAGCGCCGCCTGCGCCCCGGCCAACGGCTGCCGTCGAGCCGCGGCCTGGCCCGCGAGCTGGCGGTCTCGCGGATGCCGGTGCTGATCGCCTTCGAGCAGCTGCTGGCCGAGGGGTACTTCGAGACCCGCGTGGGCGCCGGCACCTTCGTCGCCAGCTCGCTCCCCGGCGAGAGCCTGACCGCGGGCGCGCCGCGGACGGCTGCCGGCCGGGCCGTGGCCGGACATGGCGCCGCCGGCCGGACCGCGGCGGGCCGGGCCGC
>JASLEW010000670.1 GCA_030150965.1 Thermoanaerobaculia bacterium
GCCAGCGCTTCAGAAAGGTGCGAGCGAATGACATTCGCTGAGCACGCTCACGCTTCCGAGCCCTCCCCATGTCTCCGAGGGAGCAGAGGGAGGCAAAGGGAGCCACCACGGATCGGTCGCCGGGCGCCCCTACGAACCGGCAGCGCCGTCGCCGGCCCCGGGCGCGATGGCATCGGCCTCGATCTCGACCTTCATCTCGGGCGCGATCAGGCGGCGCACCTCGACCATCGTGCTGGCCGGCCGGATGTCGCGGAACACCTCGCCGTGGGCGCGCCCGATCGCCTGCCAGTCGTTCTCGATGTCGGTGACGAAGAGGCGCGTGCGCACCACGTCCGACAGGTGGGCCCCCGCCCGTTCCAGCGCCGAGGCGATGATCCCCAGGATGGCCACGGTCTGGGCGTAGGCGTTGCCGGGCGCGACCACGTGGCCGTTGGCGTCGACCGCCGTGGTGCCGGCGACGTGGATGTAGGGTCCGACCCGCACCGCCCGCGAATAGCCCACGACCTGCTCCCAGGGGGCACCGCTCGATACGTTCTGGCGCTCCATGACACGCTCCTCCTCGGCCGCCGCCAGGGACAGTCTACTGCGTCCCTCTCGCGGTCCGCGGTGACAACTTCCACAGCGCGGCACCGGGCCGCCGCGGGCGCACCGTCCCGGTGCTACCATCTCCCCCGCCTTCAGGCGGGGCTGCGCGCGGCGCCGCCTCGGCCTCGCGTCCTCGACCCATGGCGATCGTGAACCCCAGAGCGCGGCGCGGCCACCGGCCGCCCCAAGCCGAGCCCGCCGGACCGGACCAGGAATCGGTGTGGGACTACCCGCGCCCGCCGCGGGTCGAGCCCAGCGCGCGCCTGGTGCAGGTCCGGTGCGGCGGCCTGCTGCTGGCCGAGAGCCGCCGCTGCCGGCGGGTGCTGGAGACCAGCCATCCGCCGGTCTACTACCTGCCGCCGGAGGACGTGCGGATGGACCTCCTGGAGCCCGCCAGCCGGCGCAGCTGGTGCGAGTGGAAGGGGCTGGCCAGCTACTACCACGTGACCGCCGGCGGCCGGCGCCGCGAGGACGCCGCCTGGACCTACCTCGACCCCACCGTCCCCTACAAGGAGATCCGCGGCTTCGTGGCCTTCTATCCCCACGCCATGGATGCCTGCCTGGTCGACGGCGAGCAGGTCCGGCCCCAGCCCGGCGACTTCTACGGCGGTTGGATCACCAGCGACATCACCGGCCCCTTCAAGGGTCCGCCCGGCACCTCCGGCTGGTAGCCACGCCGGCGCCGGCGCTTCCGGCCCGGGGCGCGGCCGGCTCGCCGGCTGATGCCGCGAGCTTCCGGCTCAGGGCGCCGCCGTGCGGGCGAGCCGGATGCCGGCGAACTGGAAGCGGGTGTCGGCGGGCCAGAAGTTGCGGTAGCTGGCGCGGATGTGGTTGGCGGGCGTGGCGCAGGAGCCGCCGCGCAGCACCCGCTGGTTGTCCATGAACTTGCCGTTGTATTCCATCAGCGCCCCGGGGAACGGCTGGTAGCCCGGGTAGGGCTCGTAGTGACTGGTCGTCCACTCCCAGAGGTCGCCGCCCATCTGGTGGAGCGCCGGGCCGTTGCCCGAGCCCTCCTGGCCGCTCGCCGGCGCGGCGGCCGGCCGGGGGTGGAGGAGCCGGCTGTCGAGGAAGTTGCCCGCCGCGCCGGGGAAGCCGCTCAGCCGCGCCGCGTGCTCCCATTCGCGCTCGGTGGGCAGGCGGCAGCCGGCCCAGGCGCCGCCGGCGCGCGCCCGCCAGCGGGCGAAGGCGTCCGCCTCGTAGAAGCTGACGTGCGCCACCGGCTCGTCCGGATCCAGCTCGCGCAGCCCCGCCAGGGTCCACAGCTTCCAGCCCCCGTCGGCCCCCTCCCAGTAGAGCGGCGCCTGCCACCCCGCCTCGCGCACCCGCCCCCAGCCGTTGGCCAGCCACAGGAGCGGATCGCCGTAGCCGCCGTCCGCCATGAACTCCAGGTACTCGCCGTTGGTCACCAGCCGGTCGGCGAGGGCGAAGTCGCCGAGCCATGCCGAATGGACCGGCATCTCGTTGTCCCAGCACCAGCCCCCCTCGACGTTGCCGAACGAGTGCAGCCCGCCGCCGATGTCGACGAACCGCGCCCCGGCCGCTCCGGCCGCCGCCGCGCCGCCGCTGTCCGCCGCGGGGAGGTAGGGCTCGCGCAGCTCGGGGACGTTCGAGCCCAGGATGTGCTTGATCTCGGTCACCAACAGCTCCTGGTGCTGCTGCTCGTGCTGGATGCCGGTCTCCACCAGGAACCCCAGGCGCTCCACCTCCGCCTCGGGCGCCGTGCCGAGCAGCTCGGCCAGCCGCTCGTCCACCGAGGCCCGGAAGCGGTAGACCTCCTCGGTCGTCGGCCGCGTCACCAGCCCGCGGTGGTCGCGCGCCAGCCGCGGCCCGAGCGCCTCGTAGTAGGAGTTGAGCGCGTATTCGAGCCGGCCGTCCTCCTCGTGCCGGTAGCCGAAGGGCTCCAGGATGTTCTTGGCGAAGAACCACGAGGTGTGGCCGAGGTTCCACCACGGCGGGCTCACGTCCGGCATCGATTGGACGCGGTAGTCCTCCGCCTTGAGCGGCCGGCAGAGCTCGAGGCTCAGGGCGCGCGTCGCACAGAAACGGTCCAGCAGGGATGCTCGGTCCACGGCGTCTGCTCCTTTGCCTCTCTTCCCTCGACGCGGCGTCCGGTCCCACATGCCGACCGTGCGGCCCGCGCGCCCGGCACCGCGGCCCGGCGATTCTATGCCGGACAGCGGCGGCGCAACGCGCCGGGCCCGGTTTGCGCCAGGCGGTGCCGCCGGCGCGGCGCCCCGGCGGTTCTCCGCTGCCGGAATGCCGGGAAGCCGGGGTGCCGGGTGCGGCCCGCTGTGCCTTCGCCGGCCGCCGGCCGTAGAATGGTCGGAGCGCCGCCCTGCCGAGCGCGGTGGCAGCCCGCGGCGCCCGCGAAAGGAGTCCCCGGATGGCCCGTGCGCTGTGGAACAACCAGGTGATCGCCGAGTCCGACACCTTCGAGATCGTCGAGGGCAACGTCTACTTCCCGCCGTCTGCCCTGCACCGCGAGTTCGTGCGGCCGAGCGCCACCACCACCATCTGCGGCTGGAAGGGCACGGCCAGCTACTACACCCTGACGGTCGACGGCCGGGAGAACCCCGACGCCGCCTGGCACTATCCGAACCCGAAGGCCGCGGCGGCGCGGATCAAGGATCACGTCGCCTTCTGGCACGGCGTGACCGTCGAGCGCTGACCCGGCCGGATCGCCGACCGCCGCCTGCCGCGGTGCGGCCGTCTCGCACAACTCGCACAAGGAGCCGCCCCATGATCGTATCGCCCTGCCGTTCGGCATCTCCTCCTTCGCTCCCCGGGCGGCTGCCAGATCGGCCGGGGCGGGCCGCATCCGTTGCGCCGCCGTCCGCCCGCCGGGAAGCTAGCCGAATGAGCGAGGGCATACTTCGGCTCCACGGCGATTGCCTGTTCCAGCAGGGCTCGTGCGCCAAGCGCATCAAAACGGCGCAATTTTTCCAATCCAGCACTATAAAGCCGGATTGCCTCGGTACTCGAAGGTTCCAGGGCACGAGTCGCCTCCAGTTCTTGCTGCAAC
>JASLEW010000686.1 GCA_030150965.1 Thermoanaerobaculia bacterium
CATCCGGCTCGGCCTGCGGCCGGCGGCGGTGACCCTGGCGCTCGCCCTGTTCGCGCTGCAGCCCGAGCTGATCCGCTACGCCGCCCAGGTCAAGCCCTATGCCCTGGACGTGGCGGCGGCTCTCGCCATGACGCTCCTCGCCGGCGGCCTGGTGGCGGCGCCGCCGCCGGCGACGGGGCGGGCGCTGGGGATCGGCGCGGCCGGCGCGCTCGCGGTCTTCCTCTCGCACGCCGCGGTCCTGGTGCTGGCCGGGCTCGCGCTCGCGCTCGGGCTGGAGACCCTGCTCGTCCGCCGCCGGCGCTCCCCGGCCGGACCGGCGGGCTTGGCATCCGCGGCGCCCCTGACACCCGCGGCGGGCTCGGCACCTCCGACGGCGGCTTCGACTCCTCCGGCGGCCTTGACACCTTCGGCGGTTCTGGCACCCTCGGCAGCTTTGAAGACCCAGGCGGCCTTGGCGCCCTCGGCGGTCCCGGCAGGTCTGACACCCCAGGCGGCCTTGGCGCCCTCGGCGGTCCCGGCAGATCTGACACCCCCGGCGGCCTTGGCGCCTGCGGCGGCTTTGGCGCCCCTCAGAGCGGTGGCCGCCGCCATCGGCCTCTGGGCGATGGGCGCCGCCGCCGCATCGCTGTGGGCGGTCCGCTCGATGCCGCCGCAGATCGGCGCCTACCTGCACCATTTCTGGGCGCCCGCGTTCGGGCCCTGGCCGCCGAGCGCGGCCGCCGATGCGCGTTGGGTGGTGGCGGCGGTCGGCGGCGAGCTTGGCGCCGCGGGCCTGCGCTATCCCCGGCCGGTGTTCTATGCCGGCCTGGCGGTCCTGGGAACGATCGCCCTCTGGCGCCGGGAGCGGGCGCAGGCCCTGCTGCTCCTCGGCCCCCTCGCGGCGGTGCTCGGGGCGGCGGGGCTCGGCCTCTATCCCTTCTCCAGCCGGCTGGTGCTCTTCATCGTGCCCGCCCTGGTCCTGGCGATCGCGGCGGGCGCGGAGACGCTGGCGCAGGTGCCGCTCCGGCTCGCCTCACGCGCGGGCGTCGCGCTCGTCTATCTCGCCGCCCTCTGGCCTGCCGCCGCGGACTTCGCCGGCGACCCGCCGGTCTACCGCTTCGAGGAGACGCGGCCCATCCTCGCCGCCGTGGCGGCCCGGCGCCTGCCAGGCGATGCGGTCTACGTCTATTACGGCGCCGGCCCGGCGCTGCGCTTCTACGGCCCCGGCTACGGCATCATGCCGGACAGCTACCTCCTCGGCGGCTGCCACCGCGGCGACACCCGCGCCTACCTCCGCGAACTCGACCGCTTCCGCGGCCGGGCGCGCCTCTGGGTGCTGATCGCGCACGCGCACCGGCGCTATGCCGAGCGCCAGGCGCTGCTCGGCTACCTCGATCATCTCGGCACCCGCCTGCTGGCGCTGCGCGCCGAGCCGCACGGCCACAATTTGGCCCTGCCCGCCGAGGCCTTCCTCTACGACCTGAGCCGCGCGCCGCGCCTG
This sequence comes from Thermoanaerobaculia bacterium, assembly GCA_030150965.1. Taxonomy (GTDB): domain Bacteria; phylum Acidobacteriota; class Thermoanaerobaculia; order Multivoradales; family UBA5704; genus JASLEW01. The sequence goes on from JASLEW010000686.1 coordinate 1,481, forward strand.
CCGGGCGCCGACGCGGCGAGCTTCCCCATCCCGCCGGCGCCGCACCCGGCCGATTCGCCCTTCGCCTGCTTCGGCTCGGCGAACCCGGAGCCCTGGCCCACGGCCGCGGCAGCGGCCCCCGAATCCAAGAACTGAGCGCCTCGGGGGCTCAGACCCGCGCCGGCGCGGCCCTCGGCGCCAGCTGTTCCGCCGCCGGCCCGCGGCCGGGCTCGCCGGCGAGCCGCCGGTTGAACGACTCGATGCGCGCCTGCGCCAGGGGGTAGGAGCTCGGCAGCAGCCGGCCGAGCTCGTCGATCTCCTCATGGTAGTGGAGGATCGCCGGGTCCACCGCGAGCAGCGCCGGCACCGGCGGCAGGTGGCGCATGTGCAGCGGGAAGTTGAGCGCCGCCGGCGCCTCGGCGAAGGGCACCGGATGCGCCGCCATCGCCAGGGGCAGGCTGGCCTGGTGGCAGTGATGGGCGCAGGGGCCGAGCAGCTCGAGCGCGTCGAGGATGCGGGCGTTCCATTCCCGCCACACCGGCACGAACTCGCCCGCCAGCTCGCGGGAGAGGAAGACCATTCCGGAGTTGCAGTACCGGATCGTGCGCTCCGGCAGGAGGGTCGTGCGGTAGCGCCGCGGCGGCAGCGGCAGGCGGTAGTGGTGGAAGAGCCGGCGGAAGGCGTCGTGGGTGACCGAGGGCACGTCGGCGATCTTCGCCTGCAGGCACCCCCCGGCGAGCAGCGGCAGCGGATCGCGCACCACCACCATGTCGCAGTCGAGCAGCAGCAGCCCGCGGGCCTCCGTCGCCAGCGCCTCGGCGAAGAACTGCAGCTTGTTGGCCGAGGGGTTGCGGGCATCGAACCGGCCGACGATCCGCACCTCGGCACCCGCCGCCTCGAGCGCCCGCCGGTCCTGGGCCGAGATGCCGTCGACCACGCAGACCAGCAGGCGCGCGGCGGCGAGCGTGCCGCCGAACCAGCGCAGCGACAGCGCCAGGCGGTGCGCCTGGCCGAGGAACCGCGGATTGCCCTCGGCCACGCAGCCGACGACGATCGACTCCGCCGGCGGCGGCGGCGCGGCGCCGGCCAGCCGGC
>JASLEW010000707.1 GCA_030150965.1 Thermoanaerobaculia bacterium
CGTGGCGCCGCCCTGGCGGCGAGGCGGCGGACGGCGGCGGGATCGCCGTGGTGGCCATGGCCGGGCGCTTCCCGGGCGCCGCCGACCTCGACGAGCTGTGGCGCAACCTGCGCGCGGGGGTGGAGTCGATCTCCCGCTGGAGCGCCGCGGAGCTGCTGGCCGCCGGCGTGGCGCCGGAGCTGGTGGCCCACCCGCGCTACGTCCGGGCGCGCGGCGTGCTCCCGGGCATCGAGTTGTTCGACGCGGCGCTCTTCGGGCTCAGCCCGCGCGAGGCGGCGATCACCGATCCGCAGCACCGGGTGCTCCTGGAGTGCGCCTGGGAAGCGCTCGAAGCGGCCGGCATCGACCCCGGCTCCGGCGCCGCCCGGATCGGCGTCTATGCCGGGTCGATCGTCAGCACCTACCTGCTGTTCCATCTCCTCCCGCGGATGGCGGCGGCGGACGAGACGGCCTGGCAGGTGATGGTGGCCAACGACAAGGACGCGCTCGCCACCCGGATCGCTTACAAGTTGAACCTGCGCGGCCCGGCGATCACCGTGCAGACCGCCTGCTCGACGTCGCTGGTCGCCGTCCACCTGGCGCGCCAGGCGCTGCTCGACCGCGAGTGCGACGTGGCGCTGGCCGGCGGGGTGTCGATCCGCACCCCGCAGACCGCCGGCTACCTCCATCAGGAGGCCGGCATCCATTCGCCCGACGGCCACTGCCGGGCGTTCGACGCCGCGGCGCGCGGCACCGTGTTCAGCAGCGGTGCCGGCATCGTCGTGCTCAAGCGCCTGGCCGATGCGCTCGCCGACGGCGACAGCGTGCGCGCGGTGCTGCGCGGCTCGGCGGTCAACAACGACGGCGACGACAAGGTGGGCTTCACCGCCCCCAGCGTCCTGGGGCAGGCCGAGGTGGTGGCCCGCGCCATGGCGGTGGGAGGGGTCGATCCCGCGACCGTGCAGGTGGTCGAGGCCCACGGCACCGGCACCCCCCTGGGCGATCCGATCGAGGTCGCCGCCCTCAACCGCGCCTTCCAGGGTGCCGCCCCGCGCCGCGGCTCCTGCGCCCTGGGCTCGATCAAGGCCAACCTCGGCCACCTGGACGCCGCGGCGGGCATCGCCGGCCTGATCAAGGTGGTCCTCGCGCTGGAGCGGCGGGAGATCCCCGCGAGCCTCCATGCGACGCGGCCGAACCCGGCGATCGACTTCGCCGGCGGCCCGTTCTACGTCAACGACCGCCTGCGGCCGTGGCCGCCGGGTGCCGGCGGCACGCCGCGGCGGGCCGGCGTCAGCTCCTTCGGCATCGGCGGCACCAACGCCCACGTGGTGGTGGAGGAGGCGCCGGCGCCCGGCGCCGCCTCGCCGCCGCGCCCCTGGCAGCTCCTGGTGCTGCAGGCGAAGACCGAGACCGCCCTGGCGGCCCTTGCAGGGCGGCTGGCCGAGCACCTGGAGCGGCATCCGGAGCAGGAGCTGGCGGACGTCGCTTTCACCCTCCAGACGGGCCGCCGGGCGCTGCCGTGGCGGAGCGCTCTCGCCTGCGCCAGCCGCGACGAGGCGCTGGCGGCGCTGTCGGCGCCGGCGGCGCCGGCGGCGGCGGGGGAGACGGGGACACCGGCGCGGCGCGCGGTCGAGGGCACGCCGGAGGTGGCCTTCCTGTTCCCGGGCCAGGGGAGCCAGCGGCTGGGCATGGGGGCCGGGCTCTACGCGGCGGAGCCGCTCTTCCGGCGCGAGATCGACCGCGCCGGCGAGATCCTGCGCCCGCATCTCGGCCTCGACCTGCGGCAGGTCCTCTTCCCGCCGGAGGGCGAACGGGAGGAGGCGGCGCGCCGGCTCGACAGCACGGCGCTCACCCAGCCGGCGCTGGTGGCGGTCGAGGCGGCGCTGGCGCGGCTCTGGATGTCCTGGGGCGTGCGGCCGCGGGCGATGCTGGGCCACAGCGTCGGCGAGTGGACGGCGGCGCACCTCTCCGGAGTGCTGTCGCTCGAGGACACCCTGGAGCTGGTTGCCGCCCGCGGCAGGCTGATCGGCCAGCTGCCGGGCGGCGCCATGCTCGCGGTGCCGCTCGCCGAGGTGGAGGCCGCGGCCCTTGCCGGGCAGGACCCGGAGCTGTCGCTGGCGGCGGTCAACGGGCCGCGTCAATGCGTGGTGTCGGGATCCGTGGAGGCGGTCGAGCGGCTGCACCGCGAGCTGCTCGAGCGGCGGGTCTCGGGGCGCCGGCTCGCGACCTCGCATGCCTTCCATTCGCCGCATCTGGACCCGGTCGTCGAGCCGTTCGCGCGCCTGGCGGCCCGGGTCTCCTGGCATCCGCCGGTCATCCCCTTCCTGTCGAACGTCACCGGCCGCTGGGTGACCGAGGCGGAGGCGACCGACCCCGGCTACTGGGCCCAGCACCTGCGACGCACCGTGCGCTTCGACGACGGCCTGGCGGCGCTGCTCGCCGAGCCCGGCCGCGTGCTCCTGGAGGTGGGCCCGGGGCACGCCCTGACGCGCCTGGCGCGGCGCCATGCCGCGGCCGGCGGCCGCGCGGTGCTGGCCGTCGCCTCCCTGCGCGCCGGCACCGGCCGCGACGGC
>JASLEW010000712.1 GCA_030150965.1 Thermoanaerobaculia bacterium
CGCCGCGCTCGCTGCGCTCGGCGGGGCGGCGGCGGGCAGCATCTCGCCGCGCGAGGGGGCCGAGGTGCTGTGCCGCGTGCTCGGCGGACGGCTGCACCAGGTGGTCGTCTCGACCGTGGATCTCCAGGCGGCCCGGCGGCGGGTGGCCGGCCTCGACGGCGACCGCATCGCGGCGGCGCTCGGGGCGCTCGGCACGCCCGCCGCGGCGCCGGCGCGGCGCGAGGTCAAGACCCTCTACATCGCTCCCGGCAACGACCTGGAGCGGCAGATCGCCGCGGTCTGGCAGCGCGTGCTGGGGATCGAGCAGATCGGCAGCCACGACAATTTCTTCGAGCTCGGCGGCACCTCCCTGTCCGGCGTGCAGCTGGTGGCCGAGCTCAAGAAGGCGCTGGGGGTGGAGATCCCGTCGGTCACCATCTTCGAGGCGCCGACCGTGGCCGCGCTCGCCCGCCACCTGGCGCCGCGGAGCGCCGGGCCGGCGTTCGAGCACTCGCAGGAGCGCGCCCGCCGCAAGCAGGAGGTGCTCGACCGCCAGCGCGAGCTGGCGCAGGTGCGCTTGAGGGGAAGCCGTGCCGCATCCTGACTTCGCCGATCCCGGCGCCGCGGAGCTCGCGGCGGCCATCGCGGCGGCAGGGCCGCGCGACATCGCGGTCGTCGGCATGTCCGGCAGCTTCCCGCGGGCGCGCGACCTCGCCCGGTTCTGGGCCAACCTGCGCGACGGCGTCTCCGGGGTGACCTTCTTCACCGACGACGAGCTGCGCGCCGCGGGCGTGCCAGCGGCCGACCTGGCGCAGCCCGGCTACGTCAAGGCGGCCAGCCTGCTCGACGGCATCGAGGAGTTCGACGCCGCGTTCTTCGGCTACACCGCGCGCGACGCCGAGGTGCTGGACCCGCAGCAGCGCCTGTTCCTGGAGCACAGCTGGGCGGCGCTGGAGAACGCCGGCCACAGCCCGGGCGCCTACCGCGGCCTGATCGGGGTCTACGCCGGCGTGGCGTGGAACACCTACCTGCTGACCCAGCTCGCCACGCGGCCGGAGCTGTTCGCGCGCGGCGGCGGTTTCCAGGTGTTCATCGCCAACGACAAGGACTTCATGCCGACGCGGGTGTCGTACAAGCTGAACCTGAAGGGACCCAGCCTCGTCGTGCAGACCAGCTGCTCGACCTCCCTGGTGGCGATCCACCTCGCCTGCCTGTCGCTGCTCAACTACGAGTGCGACATGGCGCTGGCCGGCGGGGTCACGGTCAAGGTGCCGCAGGCCGAGGGCTACTTCCACGAGGAGGGGGGCCTGGCCTCGCCGGACGGCCACTGCCGCGCCTTCGACGCGGCGGCCGCGGGCACCATCTTCGGCAGCGGCGTCGGGGTGGTGGTGCTCAAGCGCCTGGCCGACGCGCTCGGCGACGGCGACCGGGTGCGGGCGGTGGTCAAGGGCTCGGCGATCAACAACGACGGCTCGCTCAAGGTCAGCTACACGGCGCCCAGCGTCGAGGGGCAGGCCGAGGTCATCGCCGCGGCGCAGGCGGTGGCCGGCGTCGAGCCTTCCACCATCCAGTACGTCGAGGCCCACGGCACCGGCACCGCGCTGGGCGATCCGATCGAGGTCGCGGCGCTCGCCAAGGTCTTCACCGCCGCGGCGGCCCTGTCCGCCCCGCCGGGCTCGCCGGCCACGGTGGCCCGGGAGGGCGCCGGCGGCACCTGCCTGCTGGGGTCGGTCAAGAGCAACGTCGGCCACCTCGACGCCGCGGCCGGGGTGGCGGGCTTCATCAAGACGGTGCTGGCGCTGGAGCATCGGCAGATCCCGCCGAGCCTCCACTACGAGCGCCCGAACCCGAAGATCGACTTCGCGGCCGGCCCCTTCCGCGTCGCCGCGCGGCTCGCCGACTGGCCGGCCACCGACGGGCCGCGGCGGGCGGGCGTGAGCTCGTTCGGCGTCGGCGGCACCAACGCGCACGTGATCCTGGAGGAGGCGCCGCCAGCGCCGCCGGCCGGCGCCTCGCGCCCGCTGCAGCTGCTGCTGCTCTCGGCCCGCACGCCCGCGGCCCTCGATGCCGCGGCGGCGCGGCTGGCGGACCACCTGGAGGCCGATCCCGGGCTGCCGCTCGCCGACGCCGCCTTCACCCTGGCCGTGGGGCGGACGGTCTTCCGCCATCGCCGCGCCGTGGTGGCGGCCGACGCCGCGGAGGCGGCGGCGCTGCTGCGCGGGGGCGATCCGGCCCGGGTCGCCACCGCGGTGGACTCCCAGGAGCCGCGCCAGCGGCCGGTCGTCTTCCTGTTCCCCGGCCAGGGAGCGCAGTTCCCGGGGATGGGCCTCGACCTCTACCGGCAGGAGCCCGTCTTCCGCGACGAGGTGGACCGCTGCGCCGAGCTGCTCGTCCCGCACCTCGGCTGCGACCTGCGGCAGGTGCTCTATCCGGCCGCGCCGGCTGCGACGGTCGCGCCGGCCGCGACGGCCGGGGTGGCTGCGACCGCCGCGGCGGCTGCGACGGCTGGAGTGGCTACGACGGCCGGGGCTGCGACGGCCGCGACGGCCGCGCCGGCTGCGGACGCCGGCGAGGAGGCGGCGCGCCGGCTCGACCGGACGGCGCTCGCCCAGCCGGCGCTGTTCACCGTCGAGTACGCCCTGGCGCGGCTCTGGATGTCCTGGGGGGTGCAGCCGGTGGCGTGCCTCGGCCACAGCATCGGCGAGTGGGTGGCGGCCTGCCTGGCCGGCGTCTTCACCCTGCCCGACGCCCTGGCCCTGGTCGCCGCGCGCGGGCAGCTGATGCAGGAGCAGCCGGCCGGCGGCATGTTGGCGGTGCCGCTCGCCGCGGAGGAGGTGCTGCCGCTGCTCGCGCCGCGCCTGGAGCTGGCGGCGATCAACGAGCCGCGGCGCGTGGTGGTCAGCGGACCGTTCGACGCCCTGGAGGAGCTGGAGCGCCGGCTCGCCGAGCGCGGCATCGACGGGCGGCGCCTCCACACCTCGCACGCCTTCCATTCGGCGATGATGGACCCCGTCCTGCCGGCGTTCGCCGCCCGCCTGCGGACGGTCGAGCACGGCACGCCCCGCATCCCGTTCCTGTCCAACGTCAGCGGCACCTGGATCGGCGCCGGCGAGGCGGAGGACACGGGCTACTGGACGCGCCAGCTGCGCAGCCCGGTGCGCTTCGCCGCCGCCCTGGCCGAGCTGGCGGGCGACGAGGAACGGGTGCTGCTGGAGGTCGGCCCGGGCCGCTCGCTCGCCACCCTGGCGCGGCGCCAGGCGGAGCGCCTGACCGTCCTCACCTCCATGCGCCATCCCGGTGACCCCGGGGGGGACCTGGCGCCGCTGCTGTCCGCGCTCGGCCGGCTGTGGCTGGCGGGAGTGCAGGTGGATTGGCCGGGGTTCTTCACCGGCCAGCGGCGCGCCCGCGTCGAGCTGCCGCCGTATCCCTTC
>JASLEW010000767.1 GCA_030150965.1 Thermoanaerobaculia bacterium
GCCGCAATCCGGCTTCCTGGCCAGGCGCGCCGACGCAAGCGTAGCAGGGACTACGGTGAGGAGGCGGTCGCGGCTGCCGCCTGTCGCGACACTCCCTGCAGGTCGCAACGCCGCCAGGGAGCCGGAGGGCAAGCGAATACCATACGAACTGGCCGTGCGGGACACTAGGTCAGGCGCCCGGGCCTCCGGTTGCAAACCTCGATCTCCTCTGCCTGCCGCCGGTCGATCCAGCGGCTCTGCAGCCAGCGCACCCCCATGAGGTCGGTGGTGGCGCGCCAGATGCGGTTGCGGATGTTGTATTTCGGCTTGCCGAACCGGCGCGGGCGGTGGCCGACGTCCACCTCGGTCACCCGCGCCCCCTCCATGCGCAGCAGGGTGGGGAGGAAGCGGTGCATGCCGTTCCACACCGCCACCCGCCGCAGGTACTCGGTGCGATAGGCCTTGAGCGTGCAGCCGACGTCGGTGACCGACTCGCCGGTCAGGCGGTTGCGCACGGCGTTGGCGATGCCGGAGGAGACGCGGCGCACCCAGCTGTCGCGGCGTCGGGCGCGCACGCCGCACACCACGTCGAAGCGGTCGAGCGGCGCGAGCAGCAGCGGGATGTCGGCGGGATCGTTCTGCAGGTCGGCGTCGAGGGTGACCACGACCGCGCCGCGGGCGTGGCGGAAGCCGGCGTCGAGGGCCGCCGACTGGCCGCGGTTGGCGTCCTGGCGGATCACCCGCAGCGCCGGGTCCCGGCGGGCCAGGGAGAGCAGCACGTCGAGGCTCCGGTCGGTCGAGCCGTCGTCGACGAACACCACCTCGTAGGGCCTGGCCACCGCCTGCATGGCCTGGCGGATCTCGCCCGCCAGCGGCTCCAGGTTGAGCTCCTCGTCGTAGACCGGGATCACCAGCGAGATCTCCGGCGAGGCCGCGGGCGGGATGTCAGGCGAGACGTCCGGCCCGGGCGCGCCGCCCGGACCGTCCCCGCTCCCCGGCTTATTCATGTCCCTGGCGGCTCTGGCGCGTCATGTCCCTGTCCCAGCTGTATCTTATCCTGCCCGTGGTATGCTCCGCGCGCGCGGCGGGCGGGCTGTTGCTCGATTTGTGCCCGCGCCTTCGCGGCCAGAGGAGATGCCCGATGGCGGTCGATCCGGAGTTGCTCGAAATTCTCGTCTGTCCCAAGACCAAGGCAGCGCTGGAGCTGATCGATCTGCCGGCCGAGGTGCGCGCCTCGCTGGCGGAAAAATACCGCGAGCATTTCCATGACGAGGTGCCGGTGGTCGAGCAGGGCCTCTACTGCGCCGCCTCCGGCCTGGTGTATCCGATCGTCTCCGACATCCCGATCATGCTGATCGAGGAGGCCCTCCCCGCCGCCGCCGCCGGCAGGTAGCCGGCCGGCGCCGCGGCCGGCGCCAGCCCGCACGGACCTCTCCCAGCTCAGGACCAAGCCGGTGGCGTCGCGCCTGGACCAGCTGCTCGTCGAGCGCGGACTGTTCGGAAGCCGCGAGCAGGCCAGGCGCGCCGTGATGGCCGGCCTGGTGAGCGTCGACGGGCGCCGTCTCGACAAGCCGGGGACGGCGGTCGCCGCCGCCGCGTGCCTGGAGGTGGCGGCGCGCGAGCCCTTCGTGTCGCGCGCCGGCCGGAAGCTCGCGGCGGCGTTGGACCATTTCGCCATCGCGCCGGCGGGCTGGGTCTGCCTGGACGTGGGCGCCTCGACCGGCGGCTTCACCGACTGCCTGCTGCAACGCGGCGCGGCGCGCGTCTACGCGCTCGACGTCGGCCATGGCCAGCTGGATGCGCGCCTGCGCGGCGACCCGCGGGTGGTGACGATGGAACGGATCAACGCCCGCCACCTGCCGGCGTCGGCGCTTGCCGAGCCCTGCCGGCTGATCACCGTCGACGTCTCCTTCATCTCGCTGCTCAAGGTGGTGCCGGCGCTGCTGCCGGCGCTCGACCGCGCGGGCCTGCTGCTGCCGCTGATCAAGCCGCAGTTCGAGGCCGGCCGGGGGGCGGTGGGCCGGGGCGGCATCCTGCGCGACGAGGCGCTGCGCCGGCAGGTGATCGAGGGCTGCGCCGCGGCGCTGGCCGCCCTGCCGCTGCCGCCGGCCGGCGCCGCGCCCGCGGCGCGCCTGCACCTGGACGGCCTGTTCGATTCGCCGGTCGCCGGCAGCGGCGGCAACCGCGAGGCGTTCGCGCTGCTGCGGCGGAGCGCGGCATGAGCGGCCGGCGGCGCAAGCCGCGCTGCGTGGGGGTGGTGGCGAAGCGCAGCAGCCACGATGCGGCGGTCACCGCCGGCGAGCTGGGGGAATGGCTGCGCCGCCGCGGGCTGGAGGTCCTCCTCGACGCCGGTACGCTCGCGGCGCTGGGGCGGCAGGAGCCGTCGTTCGACCCGGGGATCGACCTCGACCTGGTGGTGGTGCTGGGGGGCGACGGCACGCTGCTGGCCGTCGCCCGCACGCTCGGGCCGGGCGTGCCGATCCTCGGCGTCAATCTCGGCAACCTCGGCTTCCTCACCGAGATCGCCCGCAGCGACCTCTACCCGGCGCTGCTGCAGGTGCTGGCCGGCAGGTTCCGCACCGAGGCGCGGTCGCTCTTCGACGTCGAGCGGCGCGCCGCGGCGGGCACCGACCACTTCCGGGTGCTCAACGACGCGGTCATCACCAAGAGCGCGATGTCGCGCATCATCGACCTGACGATCGAGGTGGACGGGCACCTGATCGCGCGCTACCGCTCCGACGGCCTCATCATCTCGACGCCGACCGGCTCGACCGCCTACAACCTGTCGGCCGGCGGCTCCATCGTCCACCCCCTGCTGCCGGTCGCCGTGGTGACGCCGATCTGCCCCCACGCCCTGTCGCTGCGCCCCCTGGTGGTGCCGGCCACCAGCCGCATCGAGGCGACGCTCGAGACCCAGCGCGAGGAGGTGTTCCTGACCCTCGACGGCCAGGAGGGCGTCGAGCTGGGCTACCGCGACGTGGTGGCGGTCACGCAGAGCGCCGCGGCCGTCCAGCTGGTCAAGGTCAGCGACCGCACGTTCTACGACAACCTGCGGGAGAAGCTGCGCTGGGGAGGGCTCGACCGGCCGCAGGACGGAGGCAGCGCCTGACGATGCCCGACGGTCCCAGCCCCGGGCCG
>JASLEW010000814.1 GCA_030150965.1 Thermoanaerobaculia bacterium
GCGCGCCGTCGCGGCCGAAGCTCGCCGGCCTGCTGCGCCACGGCGCGTCCCTGCCCGGCAGCTACTTCCTGCGCCGGGCGCTGTTCCTGCCCGAGGAGCTGCCGGGCCTGATGGGGCGCGAGGCCGCCGCCGCCGGGCTGGCGGCCTACGATCCGGTGGCCGACGCCGCCGCCCGCACCTCCTGGCCTGACGGCGGCGCCCGCGATCCCTGGGTGGCGGTGCACGAGATGGAGGCCGGCCAATACATGCGCAACCAGCTGCTGCGCGACGCGGACTGGGCCTCGATGGCCTGCTCGGTCGAGCTGCGCGTGCCGCTGGCCGACGCCTGGCTCTACCGCCGGCTGGCGGCGGCCCGCTACCAGCCCGCCCGCCGGCTGGGCAAGGCGGCCCTGGTGCGCCGCATCGCTCCCGAGCTGCCCGAGGCCCTCTGGCACCGCCCCAAGAGCGGCTTCTACATGCCGGTGCTCGAATGGCTGCGCCCCCCCGGGGAGCTGGGACCGGCGGCGCACAACCTCGGCGGCCGGTCGCGCGCCCTGGCGCGGCTGGTGCTCGCCGAGATGGACGTGCCCCTGTGCTCCCCGCAGGAGCCGCGATGATCGCCACGGACGATCCCCTCCCCGAGCCGCCGTCGCCCCTCGCCGAGCTGATGCCCGACGCGGTCCCGGCGCTCGCGGTGCCCGCCCCGCCGGTGGCGGGACCGGCGGCGGAGCCCGCCCCCGCCCCCGCCACACCGCGCCGCGCCGCCGCCGTCCTCGTGCCGCGCCTCCGCCGCTGGGCCCGGGTGCTCGCCGCCTACTTCTCCGCCCAGGTGCTCACCCAGGTGCTCGGCCTGGCGGCCGGGCTGCTCCTGGTGCGCACCATGCCGGTGCGCGAGTTCGCGCTCTACACCCTGGCCACCTCGGTCGTCACCTTCTTCACCTTCGTCTCCGACCTCGGCAGCACCTCGTCGCTGCTCTACTTCTTCCACCGCGCGGCGCAGGAGGGCGGCGCCTTCACGCTCTACCTGGCCGCGGTGCGCTCGCTGCGGCGGCTGGCCTTCGCCGGCGGCGCCGCGGTGGTGGCGGTGGCCCTGCCGCGCACCGCGCTGGCCAAGGGCTTCGGCGCCGCCGAGATCGCCCTCTGCACCACCGGCGTGCTGCTCTGCGTCTGGTTCCAGATCGGCTCGTCGCTCTCGGTCCTCGCCCTGCGGCTCGACGACCGCTACGGCCAGTCCTACCGCGCCGAGATCGCCGGCGGCGGCGTGCGCCTGGGCAGCGCCGCGGCGATGGCTCTCTCCTCCCGCCTGTACTCCTGGCTGGCGGTGCTCGGCAACGCCGCGGCGATCGGCATGGTGGCGCTTCTCGCCCGCTCCCCCGCCCACCAGCCGCCGGACCGCGCCGGCCTCGCGCCCTACCGCCGCCAGGTGCTGCGCTACCTGCTGCCGACGCTGCCGAGCGCCCTCTATTTCTCCATCCAGGGACCGCTGGTGATCTGGCTCGCGGCGACCTTCGGCGCCACGCGCAACATCGCCGAGGTCGGGGCGCTCTCCCGCCTCGGCATGCTGCTCTCCCTGTTCTCCAACCTCTCGGCGATCGTCTTCCTGCCCAGCCTGTCCCGCCTCGCGGACGAGCGCCTCTACCGCACCCGCTGCATCCAGTTCGGCACCGTGATGGTGGCGGTCGCCGTGGCCATGGTCTCCGCCGTCGCCCTCTTTCCGCACGCCCTCCTGGCGCTCCTCGGCACGCACTACGCGGGCCTGACCAGGGAGCAGATCCTGGTCGTCTGCGGCTCCGGCATCACCCTGGTCGGCGGCTACCTGGTGGGCGTCAACCTGGCCCGCTCCTGGACCCGTTGGCAGGGGCTGGCGATGCTCTGCCTGGCGCTGGGGCAGGCCGCGCTGGTCAAGCTCCTGCCGCTCGGCACCACCCGCGGCGTGCTCGTCTTCAACGTGCTCTCCGCGCTCATCGGCCTGACCATGCAGCTGCTCATCGCGATCCTCGGCTTCACCCGGCCGCGCCTGGTGCACTGGGCATGACGACCCCGGCGCCAGCGCCTCCCGGCCTGCCGGCCAGGCTCAACCTCGGCTGCGGCCGGGACCGGCGCGCCGATTGCCTGAACGTGGACGTGCTCGCCGAGGTCGGCCCCGACCTGGTGCTCGACCTGGACCGCCATCCCTATCCCCTGCCGCGTCGCCACTTCACCCACATCTATGCCAAGGACGTGGTCGAGCACCTGGCGGACGTGCCGCGGTTCATGGAGGAGGTCCACGAGCTCCTGGTGCCGGGCGGGACGCTGGAGATCACCACGCCCCACTTCTCCTGCGCCAACTCCTTCACCGATCCCACGCACCGCCGGCATCTCGGCCTGTACTCGTTCGATTACTTCACCGGCGACCATCCGTGGAGCTATTACAGCAAGGCGCGCTTCGAGCTGATCGAGCGCCTCCTGGTCTTCCGCAACACGCCGCTCGACCGCCTGGTGGCCCACTTCGCCAACCGCCATCCGCAGCTCTACGAACGGCGCTTCGCCTGGATCTTTCCCGCCTGGTTCATGATCTTCCAGCTGCGGGCCGTCGCCGTCGAGGCGTAACCCGGACCTGCCCATGCCGCCGCGATCGCCGATGCTCAGGGTCTGCCACGTGACGCCGACGTACTTCGCGGCCGATTCGGTGCTCGGCGGCGGCGAGCGCTTCGCCGAGGAGCTGGCGCTGTCCCTGTCGCGGCACGCCATGGTGAAGCTGGTGAGCTTCGGGCGCGCCGCCTCGCGCCAGCGTCTCAGCCCCACCTACGAACGGGTGATCCTGCGCAGCTGGTCGCGGGACAAGCTGGTGCCGTTCTCGCCCCGGCTGGGACGCGAGCTGCACGGCGCGGACGTGATCCATTGCCATCAGTACTTCGTGCTCTCCACCTTCCTCGCCGCCTGGGCCGGCCACCGCCAGGGCAGCCGGGTCTTCGTCTCCGACCTGGGCGGCGGCGCCTGGACGCCGGCCTACCAGATCGACCAATCGCGCTGGCTCACCGGCCACCTGCCGATCTCCGAGTACGCCGCGCGGGCGCTCCCCGGGCGCCTCAAGCCCTACCGGGTGATCTATTGCGGCGTCGACCTCGAGCGCTATCCGCCGCGTGAGCGGCCGGACCACGACGGCTCGGTGGTCTTCCTGGGCCGCATCCTGCCGCACAAGGGCATCCACTACCTGATCGCCGGCCTGCCGCCCAGCGTCACCCTGCACGTCATCGGCTCGGCCATGGACGAGGGCTACCTGGAGCACCTGCGCTCGCTCGCCGCTGGCAGGGACGTGCGCTTCCACCTCGGCCTCGACGACGCCGCCGTGGCCAGCGTCCTGCGGCGGGCCATGGCGCTGGTCCATCCGACGCCGCTCGACGCCACCGGCAGCGCCAGCGCGCACGAGCTCTTCGGCCTGGCGCTGATCGAGGCGATGGCGAGCGGCTGCCCGGTCATCGCGTCGCGCGCCGCCTCGCTGCCGGAGATCGTCGACGACCGGAGCAACGGCCTCCTGGTGCCGCCCAACGACCCGGCGGCGATCACCTCCGCGATCTGCCGCCTGGAAGCCGAGCCGGCGCTGTGGAAGGCGCTGTCGGCGGGCGCGCGCCGGCGGGTCGAGGGCAGCTTCACCTGGGACCACGTGGCCGCCCGCTGCCTGGCCGCCTACCAGGGGGAGTGCGGGCCGCTGGGCGAGAGCTGGCGCTACACATGAACCCCTGGCTGGAGCTGCCCCTGGCGCGGGCACCGGGAGCCTATGCATGGCTGGTGCGGCGGCGGCGGCAGGTGAACCTGGAGAAGCTGAGCTTCCTGGCGCTGGTCGAGCGCGGCGACGTGGTCTTCGACGTCGGCGCCAACCAGGGCTTCTACACGCTGCTGTTCTCGCACCTGGTGGGCCGCCGCGGCCAGGTCCACGCCTTCGAGCCGGTGGCGGCCACCTTCGCCGTCCTCGCGGCACAGGTGGCGCGGCGGCCCCGGCTCGGCAACGTCACGCTCAACCGCTGCGCGGTGGCCGAGCGCGCCGGCGAGACGGCGATCCACGTGCCGGACGACGACCCGGCCCAGGCCTCCCTGGTGCGGCATGGCGGCAGCTCCTGGGCAACTCACGCGGCGGTGCACAGCGAGCCGGTCGTGGTCACCACGCTCGACGACTACCTGCGCGCCCGCGCCGCGCCGCCGCCCGAGCTGGTCAAGTGCGACGCCGAGGGTGCCGAGCTGCGCATCCTGGAGGGCGCGGCCGAGATGCTGCGGCGCCGCCCGCCGCTGCTCCACCTGGAGGTCAATCCGGACTGGTCGCGCGGCTTCGGCTACACCCCCGCCGGCCTCGCCGGATGGCTCGTGGCCGCCGGCTACTCGCGCTTCCACCTGGTCGACGAGCTGACCTGCCGGCGGCTCCAGGACCCGGTCCGCGAGCTGGACGCGCTGCGCGGCTCGGCCAACCTGGTGTGCGGCGTTGCGGCGCTGCACGGCCGCCGCCTGGACCGGCTGCGCCCCACCGGGCAGGACGTGGGAGGTGGGCGCTGACCCTCGTGCAGCTGGTGCCGCAGCTGCCGCCGGTGCCGGAGGGGGTCGGCAGCTTCGCCGCCGCCCTGGCGCAGGCCCTGGCCCCGGGCGGCATCGAGTCGCGCTTCCTGGTGGCCGCGGCGGACTGGCCGGGGGGCGGCGGCCTCGCGGCCGAGGCGGTCGCGGCGCGGAGCGCCGCGGCCCTGGAGCGCCAGCTCGCCGCCACTCCCACGCTGCTCGTGCACTACGCCAACTACGGGTACCAGGCCCGCGGCTGCCCCGCCTGGCTGGTCGAGGGCGTGCGGCGCTGGCGCCGCGGCGGCTCCGGACGGCGGCTGGTCACCTACTTTCACGAGGTCTACGCCAGCGGGCCCCCCTGGCGCAGCTCGTTCTGGCTGTCGCCGGTGCAGCGGCGGCTGGCCGCCCGCCTGCTCGCCGCGAGCGACGGCGCCGCCACCAGCCTGCCGCTCTACCGGCGGCTCCTGGCGCATTGGGAGCCGCGGCGGGAGGTGCTGGTGACGCCGATGATCTCGCCGCTGGGCGAGCCGGCGGACCTGCCGCCGGCGGCGGCGCGAAGGCCGCGCACGCTCGCGGTGTTCGGTGCGCCCGCCAACCGCCGCCGGGCCTACGGCAGGCTGGGGGAGGCCCTGGCTGCCGCCTGCCGGGCCCTGGGCATCGCCGAGGTCCTCGACCTGGGGAGCCCCTGCGGCCCGCTGCCTTCCAAGGTCGGCGGCGTGCCGGTGCGCCCGCTCGGCGCGCTGCCGGCGCCGGCGGCCGGCGCGGTCCTGGGCGGCTGCTTCGCCGGCTTCCTCGGCTATCCGGCGCCGTTCCTCGCCAAGTCCTCGGTCTTCGCCGCCTACTGCGCCCACGGCCTGGTGCCGGTGACCGCCTGGCCGCAGCGGCCGCGGCGGCAGCATCTGCCGGCGCCGGCGGACGACGTGCCGCCGTTCTGGGATCCGACCACGGAACCGGCGCCCGGCGACCCGGCGACGCTCGCCGAGCGCGCCCGCGCCTGGTACGGCCGGCACGATGCCGCGCACCTCGCCGCCGCGCTGCGCGGCCTGCTGGAGGAGCGGCGCGGCGGGAGCGACGCATGAGGATCCTGCTCTACTCGCCCGCCTTTTTGCCCAGCGTCGGCGGCCTGGAGATCGGTCAGGCGCTGCTGGCCGAGCTCTTCAGCCGCTTCGGCCACGAGGTGACCGTGGTGACGACCACTCCCGGGCAGGACGGCGCCGGCGTCCCCTACCGCGTGCTGCGCCGTCCCGGGCCGCTGGCGCTGCTCGCGGCCGTCCGTGCCTGCGACGTCTTCTTCCAGGCCAACGTCAGCCTGCGCGGCCTCTGGCCCCTGCTGCTGGTACGGCGGCCCTGGGCGGTGTCCCACCACAGTTGGTACTGCCGCACCGATGGCCGCATCAGCTGGCGGGATCGACTCAAGCGTCACCTGCTGCGCTACGCGGTGGTCTCGATCTCCGTCAGCCATGCCGTCGCCGCCGATCTCGGGACTCCCTCCCTGGTCATCCCCAATGCCTACCGCGACAGCATCTTCGGCCTCTTTCCCGACGTGCGGCGCGAGCGGGACCTGGTCTTCCTCGGCCGCCTGGTCTCGGACAAGGGTGCCGATCAGCTGATCGAAGCGCTGGGCCGCCTCGCCGAGCAGGGTCTGCGCCCGAACCTGACCATGGTGGGCGACGGTCCCGAGCTGCCCGCCCTCTGGGCCCAGGCGCACCGCCTGGGCGTGGCGGCCCAGCTCGATGTGACCGGGCAGCGCACCGGCACGGATTTGGCAATGCTGCTCAACAAGCACCGGATCCTGGTGGTACCGTCACGCTACAACGAGCCGTTCGGCGTCGTCGCCCTGGAGGGCATCGCCTGCGGCTGCGTGGTGGTGGGATCGGCCGGCGGCGGCCTGCCCGAGGCGATCGGGCCGTGCGGCCGGACCTACCGCAACGGCGAGGTGGACGAGATGGCTGCCATCCTGGCCGACCTGCTGCGTCATCCCGAGCAGCTGGCGGCGTTGCGCGCCGGGGCTCCCGAGCACCTGGCGCGGCACCGGTCGGCGGCCACCGCCCGGAGATACCTCGAAGCGCTCACCGCGGGGCTCGCCACCGTGGCCGGCACGGCTCACCTGGCGGACCGGGAGAGGCCTTAGGATGGATCCGCGCCTTCTCGTGGCCGGCGTCGGCGCCGCGGCGGCGGTCTGGTCGTTGTTCCACTGGCGCCAGGCCGTGCAGGTGGTGCTGGTGCTCCTGGTGGTCGAAGGGGCCATCCGCAAGTGGCTGTTCCCGGGGGCGCAGGACCTGGTCTACCTGGGCAAGGACGTGCTGCTGCTGGCCGCCTACGGCGGCGCGTTCCGGCAGCGGGCGCTCTCCCGCTTCCGCTCGCCGGGCCTGACGTTTCTCTACTCGATCCTGATCCTCGGCGCGGTCTTCGGCGCCCTGGAGATCTTCAACCCGAAGCTCCCCAACCTGATGGTCGGGGTGTTCGGCTTCAAGGCCTACTTCCTCTACGTGCCGCTGCTCCTCATCCTGCCCGCGGCCTTCCCCACCGACCAGGCGCTGGTGACCTTCCTCCGCCGCTACATCCTCCTCTCGATCCCGGTCGGCATCCTGGCCGTGGCGCAGTTCTTCAGCCCGGCGTCGAGCGCCATCAATACCTACGCCCGCGCCGCCGAGGACGTCTCGGGCGGCTACATCTCGACCTTCGGCTCGTCGGAGTTCGTGCGCGTCACCGCCTCGTTCTCCTACATCACCGGCTACGGCTCGTACCTGATCGCCATCACCATCCTGGTGCTCGCCTACCTGGCGGCGGTGCGCTGGCGCCTGCGCGGCAGCCTGGTGGTGTTCGTGGCGCTGGGGATGGCGCTCCTGGGCATGCTGATGACCGGCTCGCGCGGACCGGTGTTCATCCTGTCGCTGCTCTTCCCGCTCTACTGGTGGCTGGCGGTGATGCGCGGCGGCCAGGGCGGGGCGACCTTCGGCCGCCTGCTGCTCGGCTTCTCGGCGCTCGGCATCCTGATCGGCTCGCTGGGCTCCGATGCGGTGGGGGCCTTCCTCGGCCGGGCGACCGCCTCGGGCGACGTCGGCGACCGCCTGACGCTGCCGTTCCTGTCCCCCTGGGAGATCCTGCCCGAGGCCGGCCTCTTCGGCTACGGCATCGGTTCCACGCACCAGACCGCCACCGCCTTCACCCAGGGCATCTACCCCTACAGCTGGCTGCACGGCCTGGAGGTCGAGGCCGAGACCGGACGGATCATGGTGGAGCTCGGGCCGGTCGGCTTCCTGCTCGTGTACTTCGTCCGCATCTACATGATCGTCTTCGCCCTGCGGTCGCTGCTGGCGCTGCGCACCGCCTTCCACCGCGCCATCGCCACGGCCTGCCTGCTGTTCTTCCTGGCGCAGCTGCTGGGCAGCGTGGTCTTCGATGTGACGACCGACCTCTACTACTGGTTCTTCGGCGGCCTGCTGGTGACCGCCATCCAGCTCGATCGGCAGGCCGTCCTCCGCGCGGCG
>JASLEW010000819.1 GCA_030150965.1 Thermoanaerobaculia bacterium
GGGCTGCCGGCGCCCGGGACGCGGTGGATCCCGCTCGCCTGGCCGGAGGAGGAGCCCGGCGCACCGCCCGCCACCGTCCGGGGCCTCGGCCCGGGCCCTGGCGCGCCCACCGTCCCCGCCGCCGGAGATGCCGCGGCGGCGGGTGCCGGCGCCGGCGCCACCGATGCCGGTCCCGCCCACCCCGGGCACCTCGCCTACGTCATCTACACCTCCGGCTCGAGCGGCCTTCCCAAGGCGGTGCTCACCGGCCATGGCGCCATCGTCAACCGTCTGCTCTGGATGCAGCGCACCTTCGCGGCCGGTGCCGCCGACCGGGTGCTGCACAAGACGCCGCTCGGCTTCGACGTTTCGGTCTGGGAGCTGTTCGTGCCGCTGGCGACCGGCGGCTGCCTGGTGCTGGCCCGCCCCGGCGGGCAGCGGGACGCGGACTACCTGGTGGCCCGGATCGCCGACGAGGGCGTGACGGTGCTGCACTTCGTGCCGTCGATGCTCGCCGCCTTCCTGGAGGCGCCCGGCATCGAGGCGCTGACCAGCCCGCGCCTGGTGGTGGCGAGCGGCGAGGCGCTGCCCGCCTCCCTCGCCCGCCTATGGGAGGCCAGGGCCGCCCGCTGCGGCGCGCCGCTGCTCAACCTCTACGGACCCACCGAGGCGGCGGTCGAGGTCACCTGGTGGTCCGCGCGGCCGCCCGCGGCCGCCGCGCCGCCGCCGGGACCCCTCGCTTCGCCCGTGTCGCCCGCGAGGGCTTCGTCCGCCGCGCCGGGCGCAACCGCCGCGACGGCGGTGCCGAGCGCGACGAGCGCGACGAGCGCCCCACCCGCGACGGCTGTGCCTCCCGCGCCGGCCCCGCCGACGGCGACGAGCGCCACGAGCGCGACGAGCGCGACGACCGCGACGACCGCGATGACCGCGATGATCGCCACGGTGCCGATCGGCCGGCCCCTCGACAACACGCGCATCCTGCTGCTCGACCCGGAGCTGGAGCCGGTGCCGATCGGAGTGACGGGCGAGCTCTGCATCGGCGGCGTGCAGGTGGCGCGCGGGTACCTGGGGCGCGCCGAGCTGACCGCCGAGCGCTTCGTGCCCGATCCCTTCGGCGGTGCGGGCGAGCGGCTGTACCGCACCGGCGACCTGGCGCGACGCCTTGCGGGCGGCGAGATCGAGTTCCTGGGACGGATGGATCAGCAGCTGAAGCTGCGCGGCTTCCGCATCGAGCCGGCGGAGGTGGAGGCGGCGCTGACCGCCCATCCGCGGGTGCGGCAGGCGGTGGTGACCGCGCCGCCCGACCCCTCCGGCGAGCGGCGCCTGGTGGCCCACCTGGTGGCGGCCGATGACCTCGCGGTCCCCGGAGCGCCCGCGGCGAGCCTGGACCTGCGCTCCTGGCTGCGCGCGCGGCTGCCCGAGCACCTGGTGCCCGCGGCCTTCGTCTGGCTCCCGTCCCTGCCGCTGACGGCGAGCGGCAAGGTGGACCGGCGGGCGCTGCCGGCGCCGCCCGCGGGGCGGCAGGGACCGGCCGAGACCTACCGCGAGCCGCGCGGCGGAGTGGAGGAGGCCCTGGCGGCGGTGTGGTGCGACGTGCTGGGAGTCGAGCGCGTCGGGGCCGGCGACAGCTTCTTCGATCTCGGCGGCCACTCCCTCCTGGCGCTGCGGGTGGTCACCCGCCTGCGCTCGGCGCTCGGCGTGGAGCTGCCGCTGCGCGAGCTGTTCGAGGAGCCGGTCCTGGCCGGCCTGGCGGCGCGGGTGGCGCTGCGGCTGCGCGTCCCGGAGACCGCCGCGCTCGCCGAGATCGCCCTGGAGGACGCCCACGGCGGCGCCGCCGGGGCCGCCCCGGGCCTGCCGCCCCTGGTGCCCCGTCCGGGAGCGGCGGCGGGCGAGCCGGCGCCGCTCTCCTTCGCCCAGGAGCGGCTCTGGTTCCTGGAGCGGCTGGAGCCCGGCCGGGCGCTCTTCAACATCCCGGCCGCGATGCGCCTGCGCGGTCGGCTGCGGCTGCCGGTGCTCGCCGCCTGCCTGGGCGAGGTCCTGCGCCGCCACCAGGCGCTGCGCACCCGCTTCGTGCTGCGCCAGGGCCAGCCGCGGCAGGAGATCGCGGCGCCCGGGCCCTTCCGGCTGCCGTGCGTGGACCTGACCGCGCTGGCCGGGCCGCCGCGCCGCGCCATGGTCGAGCGCCTGACCGCCGAGGAGGCCGGCCGCACCTTCGACCTGACCCGCGGGCCGCTGCTGCGCGCCACCCTGCTGCGCCTGGCCCCTGGCGAGCACCTGGCGCTGTGCACGCTGCATCACCTGGTCGCCGACGGCTGGTCGCTCGGCATCGTCGTCCACGAGCTGGGGGTCCTCTACGACAGCTGGAGCGCCGGCCGGCCCTCGCCGCTTCCCGAGCTGCCTATCCAGTACGCCGACTTCGCCGTCTGGCAGCGCGGCTGGCTGACGGGGGATGTCCTCGCCGCGCACCTCGACGAGTGGCGGGGGCGGCTGGCGTGCGCGCCGCCCCTGGAGCTGCCCACCGACCGGCCGCGGGCGCCCCTGCGCCGCGCCCGCGGCGCCAGCGAGTCGCTGCGTCTGGCGCTGACGGCGGAGCTGCGCGGCCTGGCGCGGCGCCACGGCGCGACGCTCTTCATGGTGCTGCTCGGCGCCTTCGAGGCGCTGCTCAGGAGGCACGCGGGGCAGGACGATTTCCTGGTCGGCACGGCGATCGCCAACCGCGGGCAGCGCGACATCGAGGGGCTGATCGGGTTCTTCGTCAACGCCCTGACGCTGCGCGCCGACCTGCACGGCGATCCCACCTTCGCCGCCCTGCTCGAACGGGTGCGCGAGGACGCCTTCGCCGCCTACAGCCGCCAGGACACGCCGTTCGAGAAGGTGGTCGAGGCGCTGGCCCCGGAGAGGAGCCTGGCGCGCGCGCCGCTGTTCCAGGTGATGTGCGTGCTGCAGAACGTTCCGGGGGCGCCGCTCCGCCTGCCGGGCCTGGAGATCGAGGTGCTCCCCCTGGGCCGGGCATGGTCCGAGGTGGACCTCGGCCTGGAGGCTTTCGAGGACGGCGACAGCCTCTTCCTGGCCTTCAACTACGACGCCGACCTGTTCGACCGGGCGCGCATGCGGCGCCTGCTGGGCCAGCTCGCGGCGCTCCTCGGCGCGCTCTCGGTGCTCCCCGCCTCCCGGGAGGGCGCCGGCCAGGGGCAGGTCCGCGAGGCGCAGCGCGGCACCCGCCGCCGCG
>JASLEW010000897.1 GCA_030150965.1 Thermoanaerobaculia bacterium
GCGCGCCCCCTGGGTGGCGGGCGCGCTCATGCCTGCGCGCCCACCGGCGCCTTCGCCGCCGCCGGTTTGCGCTCCTCCGCCTCGCGCCCCTCGCGCCGGCGCTCGCCGTCGTGGCCGCCGCCCTCCGGCGCCCCGCCCTCGACCTCCTCGCCCTGCCGCTCTCCCCCTCCCCCACCCCGGTCCTCGCCGTCCGGCTTGCCACGCCGCTTCTCGCGCCGTTCCGCCCCCGAGAAGCGCTCCACCACCACGAACAGCGCCGGGATCAGGAAGATCGCCAGGCAGGTCGCGGCGAGCATGCCGACGATCACCGTCGTGCCGAGGATCTGGCGCGCCGCCGAGCCGGCGCCGGAGGCCACCCACAGCGGCACGCAGCCGAGGATGAAGGCGAGCGAGGTCATCAGGATGGGGCGCAGGCGCAGCTTGGCCCCGGCCAGCGCCGCGTCGGCCAGCGACTTGCCGCCCTTCTCGAACTCGTCCTTGGCGAACTCGACGATCAGGATGGCGTTCTTGGCCGCCAGGCCGATCAGCATGATGAGGCCGATCTGGCCGTAGACGTCGAGGTCGAAGTGGCGCAGCAGCATCCCGGCGAAGGCGCCGCACACCGCCACCGGCACCGACAGCAGGACGCTGAACGGCAGCGACCAGCTCTCGTAGAGCGCCGCCAGGATGAGGAAGACGAAGACCAGCGACAGCCCGAAGACCTTGCCCGCCGCGCCCTGCGCCTGCTGCTCCTGGTAGGAGAGGTCCGCCCAGGCGTAGCTCATGGTGCGCGGCAGCACCTGCTTGGCGACCGCCTCGAGCGCCGCCATCGCCTGCTGCGAGCTGTAGCCTTCCTTCGCCGCGCCGGTGATGTTGGCCGAGCGGTAGAGGTTGAAGCGCGACGTGTACTCCGGGCCGAAGATGTGGTGCGTGGTCACCAGCGCCGACAGCGGCACCATGTTGCCGTCGTTGTTGCGCACGTAGTACTGGCCGATCGCCTCGCTGTTGGCGCGCGCCGCCGGCTCGCCGGTCACGAACACCCGCCACTGCCGGCCGAAGCGGTTGAACTGGTTGACGTAGACGCCGCCCAGGTAGGCCTGGAGCGCCTGGTAGACGTCGCCGATCGGCACCCCCTGCTTGAGCACCTTGTCGCGGTCCACGTCGACGTAGACCTGCGGCACGCCGGCGCGGAAGACGGCGTTGACCGTCCCCAGCTCGGGCCGCTTCTTGGCCGCGGCGACGAAGCGCTGCATGTTCTGATAGAGGTAGTCGACCGAGCCGCCGCTCTGGTCCTGCAGCCACAGCGAGTAGCCGCCGGCCTGTCCCAGGCCGGGGATGGCGGGGGGGCTGAAGCTGAAGACGGCGGTGGCCTCCGGCACCTGGCCGCGCAGGTCCTTGTTGAGCTTGGCGATGAGCGCCTGGGCGGTCTGGGTGGTGCCGTCGCGCTGGTCCCACGGCTTGAGCGACACGAAGTAGAAACCGTAGTAGGTGGCGGACACGTAGGACAGCAGGCTGAAGCCGGCGATGGTGGTGAAGTGGCCGACGCCGGGGGTCTTGCCGAGGATCGTCTCGATCTTGCGGCAGACCGCGTCGGTGCGCTGCAGCGAGGCGGCGTCCGGCAGCTGGACGTTGAGGAAGAAGTAACCCTGGTCCTCGTCCGGCAGGAAGCTCTGCGGCACCGAGCGGCCCATGAAGAACGCCAGCACGCCGAAGCCGCCGAGGATCACCAGGGAGATGACGAACTTGCGGATGAGGAAGCCCGAGGCGGCGATGTAGGCGTTGTTGGCGCGGTCGAACATCCGGTTGAAGCCGCCGAAGAAGCGGGCGAGGATGCCGCGCGACTCCTGCCGCGGCCTGAGCAGCATCGCCGACAGCGCCGGCGACAGGCTGAGCGCGTTGAACGCCGAGATCAGCACCGAGATGGCGATGGTGACCGCGAACTGCTTGTTGAGCCGCCCCTGGATGCCGCTCATCGCCGCCACCGGCAGGAACACCGACGACAGGATGAGGGCGATGGCGACCACCGGCCCCGACACCTGCTCCATCGCCTTGAGCGTCGCCTCGCGCGGCGCCAGGCCGGACTCGATGTTGTGCTCGACCGCCTCGACGACGACGATGGCGTCGTCCACCACCAGGCCGATGGCCAGCACCAGGCCGAACAGCGACAGCGTGTTGATCGAGAAGCCGAGCAGCGGGAACACGGCGAAGGTGCCGATGAGCGACACCGGCACGGCGATCAGCGGGATCAGCGTGGCGCGCCAGTTCTGCAGGAACAGGAACACCACCAGCACCACCAGGCCGATGGCTTCGAGCAGCGTGGTGAGGATCTCGCGGATGCCCTCGGTGATCACCACCGTGGTGTCGAGCGACACCAGGTAGTCGAGGTCGCTGGGGAAGCGCTGCTTGAGCTGCTGCATCTCCGCCATCACGCCCTTGACCACCTTGAGCGCGTTGGAGCCCGGCAGCTGGTAGATGGCGATGATGCTCGAGGGCTTGCCGTCCAGGCGGCCGATCTGCTTGTAGTTGAGCGCCCCCAGCTCGACCCGCGCCACGTCGCCCAGGCGCACCACCGAGCCGTCGGGGTTCGAGCGCAGCACCACCTGGCCGAACTGCTCGGGGGTGACCAGCGTGCCCTGGACGCGCACCGTGTAGGTGAACTCCTGGCCCGGCGGCGCCGGCTCGGCGCCGATCTGCCCCGACGGGTTGTTGGTGTTCTGCTTCTGCAGCGCCTGCACCACGTCGGAGACGGTGAGGCCCAGCTTGGCCAGCTGATCGGGCTTCACCCAGATGCGCGTCGCGTAGTCGGCGGCGCCGAAGTTGAGCACCTGGCCGACGCCCGCCACGCGGTAGAGCGGATCGTCGATGTTGATCAGCGCGTAGTTGCCGAGGAACAGGCTGTCGTAGGTCCCCCTGGGCGAGTAGAGCGCGATCAGCAGCATCGGCACGCCGGCCGTCTTGCGGTAGGTGAGGCCGAACTGGTTGACGTCCGAAGGCAGGTTGGGCTGCGCCTGGGCGACGCGGTTGAGCGCGTTGACCTGGTCGATGTTGACGTCGGTGTCGACGTCGAAGATGACGCGCAGCGTCATCTGGCCGTCGCTCGAGTTCACCGAGTACATGTAGAGCATGTTGTCGACGCCGTTCATCTGCTGCTCGATCGGCGTGGCGACGGTCTGCTCGACGGTCACCGCATCGGCGCCGGTGTAGACCGTCTGGATCTGGATCTGCGGCGGCACGATCTGCGGGAACTGGGCGATCGGCAGGCCGGTCATCGCCACCACCCCGAGGATGACGGTGAGGATGGCGATGACGATGGCGACGATGGGCCGGTCGATGAAAAACCTTGCCATGGCTCAGACCCCGCCCGCCATCCGGGTGTGCACCACGGCGCCCGACTTGACCTGGCTGAAACCCTCGACCACCACGCGCTGGCCGGGCTCCAGGCCGCGCTCGATCACCCACAGGCTGCCCACCCGCTGGCCGGGCTTGACGTTGACGATCTGCGCCTTGTCGTCGGCGCCGACCACCGCCAGCTGATAGCCGCCCTGGAACTCGTTGACCGCCCGCTGCGGCACCAGCAGCGCCCCCTTCTCGACGCCGGTGACCGCGCGCACCTTGGCGTACTGCCCCGGGCGCAGGAGGTTCCCGGGGTTGGGGAACAGGCCGACCGCGCCGATGGTGCCGGTCTTCACGTCCACCTGCCGGTCGGTGAAGATGAGCTTGCCCGGCAGCGGATAGGGCTTGCCGTCGGCCAGGATCATCTGCAGCTGGTCGATGCGCTCGCCGCTCGCCGGCGTCGCCGGATCAGCCTGGCCCAGCTCGCGGTAGCGCAGGTACTCCTGCTCGCTGAGGTAGAACTGCACGCGCAGCGGATCGACCCGCGACACCTCGGCGAGGACCGTCTGCGGCGTCACCAGGTCGCCCACCTGCGCCACCGAGGCGCCGGCGATGCCGTCGATCGGCGCCGCCACCCGCGTCCATTGCAGGTTGAGCCGCGCCTGATCGACCTGGGCGGTGTACGCCGCGACGTTGGCCCGCGCCACCTCCTCGGCGGCCACCGCGGCGTCGAGCTCCTGCTGGCTCACCGCGTGCTGCTCGGCCAGCGGCCGGTAGCGCGCCAGGTCGCGCTGCGCCTTGAGCAGCTGCGCCTGGCCCTGGCCGAGGTTGGCCTGCGCCTGCTGGAGCTGCGCCTGAAGCTGCCGCGGATCGATCTCGAACATCAGCTGGCCGCGGTGCACGAAGCTACCCTCGGCATAGACCCGGCGCAGCAGGTAGCCGGTGATCTGCGGCCGGATCGCGGCGTTGATGTCGCCGGCGGTGGTGCCGATCCATTCGCCGTAGACCGGCACGTCCCGCTGCTGGACCGCGGCCACCACCACGGTGGGCGGCGGCGGCGGCTTCTGCGCCTCTTGCTTCTTGCCGCACGCGCCGCACGCGACGGCACCTGCCAGGCAGAGCAGGATCAGCAGACCACGCTTCATTCCTCGTCTCCTCGCGCCCCACGGATCGCCCGGTGCCGCGCCTCGGGTCACGGCCGGGGCTGATTCACCCCTCCACCCGGCCGGTCCTGTCCTCCTGGGGGCATGACTCCGCCCCCGGCTCCTGCACGGAGCTCCGTGGACGCTGGAATGTGCATGCAACCGATGGTCCCGGCGCGGCTCCGCTCAGCGGCGCGCGTCGCGACCGTCTTCGACAACTCCTCCCTCAGCCGTCGCGGCACGCCCTCCCCGTCCGTCGGCGCGCGCCGCATCCCCGCGCACCTCTCCCTCCCTGCCGGCTTCGGGAGCAGCTCTGGACTCCCTTCATGAGGTACCAAAACACCTCGGTGGGGTGATTTGTTCCAGGCCGGTGGGCGCGGCGCCGCGCGGCTACTTGAAATAGCCGGTGACGTCGAGGACCAGGTTGGCCGCCGAGGTGACGTCGGACTGCACCCAGATCGCGCCCAGCGGGTCGCCGGTCAGCGCGACCACGGTGTTGCCCGCCCTGACCTGCCCGGCGGCGAAGTTGAGCGTCGAGGTCAGGTCCACCACCCCCGCCGGGCCGACGCGGAGATCGCCGGCCGAGGGCGGCGTCACCACCGTGACGTTGGCGGCGACCGCCTTGGCGTCGCTCGGGATGCCGCACTGCCCGGCGAGCGGGAACAGCCGCCGCGCGCCGTTGGGCTGAAGCGCCGGGCCGCCGTAGGTGCCGGCCGCCTGGCGGGTGTCGATCGCCCGGCAGGGGGTGACGGTGAAGAAGCCGGCCGCGGTCGAGGCCGGGCCGTAGGCCCACAGCCGGGCGTTCTCGTCGGTCACGTAGAGGTGGCCGCCGGCCACGATCGGGCTCTCCCAGTGCAGGCCGCCGATGCTCGCGTCGCTGAACAGCTGGGTGCCGGAGACGGGGTCCAGGGCCATGACGCCGCTGAAGCTGGCGTAGTAGAGGATGCCGTCGGCGAGGACCGGCGAGGTGCCGCCGGTGCCGTTCGTCCACCGCGCGTGGAGGCTGGGATTGCCCTGGCCGTCCACCGCCAGCGACAGGCCGGAGATGCCGCTGCCGTTGGCCACGAACAGCCAGATCCCGCCGGTCGCCGGGTCGGTCCACACCGCCGGCTGGGTGAGCACCTCCCCGCCCTGCGGCACGGCCACGATCTGCAGCTCGCCGCCGGTATGGCCGGGGCCGCCGCTGCCCGAGAGGTTGGCGACGTCGATCAGCCGCAGCATCGCGTCCTTGCCGCCCTGCACGCCGAGCGACGGCGCCTTGCTGGCCGGCACCGGCGGCAGCAGGGCCACCGTCGTGCTGCCCAGGTCCAGGTCGTCGCTGTTGAGCATGTCGAAGTTGGTCGGCGTGTAGGTGTCGATGGGCAGGCCGCCGGAGCCGGTGCCGTCGGGATTGGTGGCCAGCACGGTGTCGCCGAACTCGTGGCCGCCGGTGTTGGCGTCGAAGATGGCGTTGCCGGTGGAGAACAGGATCCGATTGGTCTCGGCGCTGTAGACCACGCCGGGGCGCGCCCAGACGGCCGACTGCACGAAGGAGCAGTCCGGCGTGCCGGGGGAGATGACGAAGTGGACGGTCTGGTCGCTGCACTGCGTGTTGAACACGTTCTGCGCGCCGGTCGCCAGGTTGATGGCGGTGATGTGCCCCTGGTAGTCGCCCTGGTCGCCGGGGTAGCCGCCGTTGTTCATGTAGAGATAGGCGGTGCCGCTCGTGGTGACGGCGATGGAGACCGCGCCCGAGCCCTTCTCCACCTGCGGCTTGAGCGTCGTCACCTCGGGCCAGCCGCCGGTCGTGACCTCCGTGCCGTCGGCGATCTGGTACTTGTGCACCTTGCCGTCGAGGGCGTAGGAGTAGACGAACTGCCCGTTGGGGTCCACCGCCGGCGAGGAGGTGGTGTAGTTCGGCCCGGTGGCCGGCTGATGCGACCAGAGGGTGGCGCCGGTCGCCGCGTCGAGCGCCAGGACGTGGCCGTCCTTGGTGGTCAGGAAGAGCATGTCCACCGTGCCGGAGGCGGTCCTGACCCCCGACTGGAAGGCCGGCGCGCCGTCGGCGATGCTGGGCAGCGTCACGTTGTAGAGCGTGTGCAGCGTCGCGACGTTGGCGGCGCTGATGATCACCTCTTCCTGGTTGTTGCCGTTGTGCCGGCCGTCGATGTTGAACTCCGGCCAGTCGACCGCGGCAGCCGGCGGCACGGCGGCGAGGGCGAGGACCGCCGCGGCTGCCGCGGTCGCCATGATCCGCGGGATCGACGGGATCGGCGCATCGGCGGCGGGCGTCACGGCCGCGGCGGGACGGCGGGAGACGTGCAGGAGGGCGCTCGGGTCGAAGCGTTCCATGGGACCTCCAGGTAGGGCTTCCATGATATGCACAACTGGCGATGAGCGCCAACCGCGGACCAGCTGGACAGTGGCTCTGAGCCGCTGCCCCCAGCCGCCCACCGCCACCCACCGACACCCACCGATAGGCGCCGGCCCGCCGCCTCAGGCGCCGCGGCCGAGCAGCCGCAGGGCGCGCGCGGCGATCTGCTCCGGCGTGAAGCCGAACGGCTCGTAGAGCTGCTTGGCGGGCGCGGAGGCGCCGAAGCGCTCGATGCCGTGCACGTCGCCGTCGAGCCCGACGTACTTGTGCCAGCCAAACGGCGCGGCGGCCTCGACCGCCAGCCGCTTGCGCACGCTGCCGGGCAGCACCTGCTCGCGGTATTCCGCGGGCTGGCGGTCGAACAGCTCCCAGCTGGGCATGCTCACCACCCGCGCCCGGACGCCCTGCGCCGCGAGGCGCTTGCCCGCCTCGTAGACCAGCGACACCTCCGAGCCGGTGGCCAGCAGCAGCAGGTCCGGCGGGCCCGGCGCGGGCGAGGCGGGCGAGGCGGAGGAGCCCGACGGACCGGCGGCGCCGGAC
>JASLEW010000917.1 GCA_030150965.1 Thermoanaerobaculia bacterium
CGCGGTGCCGCCGGGAGAGATGGCGGCGGAGCCGTGCCTGCACGAGCTGTTCGAGCGCCAGGCGGCGCGGATCCCCGACGCGGTGGCGGTGGCCGGCGACCGCGGGCACCTGAGCTACGCCGAGCTGGACCGCCGGGCCGATCTCCTGGCCCGCTTCCTGCGCGGCGCCGGCGCCGGCCCCGAAACCGCGGTGGGCCTCCTCGCCTCGCGCACGCCGGCCATGGTGACCGCGATCCTCGGCGTGCTCAAGGCGGGCGCCGTCCACGTGCCGTTCGATCCGGCCTACCCGGAGGAGCGCCTGGCCTTCCTGGCCGCCGACTCGCGCGCCGCGGTGATCCTGACCGAGGCGGCGGTCGCCGCGCGGCTGCCGGCGCTGCCGGAGGCGGTGCGGGTGGTCCGCCTGGACGCCGGCTGGCCGGAGATCGCCGCACATCCTCATCGTCCGCGGCGTTCTCAAGGGCCCGCGGGGTCTCCGGGATCGGCGGGATCTTCAGGGTTGGCGGAACCTCCGGAATGGGAGGGATCGGCGGGATCGGCGGCGTCGGCGGCGTCGGTGGGCTTGGCAAGATCGGCGGAATTGGCGGGATCGGCGGGAACTCCGGGATCGGCGGGATCTCCGGGATCTCTGGGATCTCTGGGATCTCCGGGGTCGGCGGGATCTCCGGGATCGGCGGGATTGGCGGGATCTCTGGGATCTCCGGGATCTCAGGGATCGGCGGGATCTCAAGGATCGGCGGGACTGCTGGGGTCGCCAGCTCCCGCGCCGCCGGCCGCCACCCGCCTTCTGCCTGAGAATGCGGCCTACATCACCTACACCTCCGGCTCGACCGGCAGGCCCAAGGGGGTCGTCATCACCCATCGCTCGGCGGTGGAGTTCGCGCTGAGCCTGGCGGGCAGCCTGAAACTCGATGCGACGGAGCGGGTGCTGCAGTTCGCCGCGCTCAGCTTCGACCTCACCATCGAGGAGATCTTCCCCACGCTCGCGGTGGGCGGCCAGGTGGTGCTGCGCGATCCGGCCGAGCTCGCCACCACCCACGGCCTGATGCGGGCGCTGGCCGAGGAGGCGGTCACCACCCTCGAGCTGCCGACGGCCTACTGGCACGACTGGGTGTTCGAGCTGCGGCGCACCGGGGAGCGGCTGCCGCCGAGCCTGCGGCGCCTGCTCACCGGCACCGAGACCGTGCTGCCCGAGCGGGTGGACGCCTGGCGGACACTGGGCGTGCCCCTGGTCCACGTCTTCGGCGTCACCGAGGTGACGATCAACTCGACCCTGCACGTCGTGCCACCGGCGGCGGCCGACCTGCCGGCGGCGGCCGACCTGCCGGTGAGGTCCGATCTGCCGGTTGGGGCCGATCTGCCGGCGGGGGCCGACCTGCCGTCAGCGGCCGACCTGCCGGTGGGGGCCGACCTGCCGGCAGCAGCCGATCTGCCGGCGGTGGCGCCCGGCCGGGGACACCGCGACGGCCGGGAGAGCCGCGGCGAGCGGCAGCCGCGGCCGGCCGCGGCTCCCCTGCCGGTCGGCCGGCCCACGGGCGGCCATCGAGTGTACGTGGTGGACGACGAGCTGCGCCCGCTGCCGCTCGGGGTCACGGGCGAGGTGGCCCTGGGAGGCGTGGGCCTGGCGCGCGGCTACCTGGGGCGGCCCGATCTGACCGCGGCCAGGTTCGTGCCCAACCCGTTCGCCGATCTGGCCGGTGGCCCCGCTTCCGCCGCCCCCGTGCCTCTTGCCGGGGCGCCGGGCGAGCGGCTCTACCGCACCGGCGACCTGGCGCGCTGGCTGCCCGACGGCAACCTGGTCTTCCTCGGCCGCCGCGACCGGCAGGTGAAGGTGCGGGGCTTCCGCATCGAGCTGGGGGAGATCGAGACGGCGCTGGCGGCGCTCCCCGGGGTCCGCGAGGCGGTGGTCGAGGCGCGCCGCCACGCCTCCGGCGCCGGCGACCAGCGGCTCACCGCCTACGTGGTCGCCGAGCCGGGGGCGGCCCTGCCGCCGTCCGCGCTGCGGACGCGGCTCGCCGCCGCCCTGCCCGCCCACATGGTGCCGTCGTACATCGTGCCGCTGCCGGCCCTGCCGCTGCTCGCCAACGGCAAGGTGGACCGGCGGGCGCTGCCGCCACCCGAGGAGGTGGGCGCCGCCGCCGGTGCGGCCCATGCCGCCCCGGGCGGCCATCCCGGCGATGCCGGCGCCGCCGGCCGGGAGGACGCGCCGCGGACGCCGGCCGAGGAGGTGCTGGCCGCCGCGTGGAGCGATCTCCTGGGCGTCGAGCGGGTGGGGCGCGACGACGATTTCTTCGCCCGGGGCGGCCACTCGCTCCTGGCCACGCAGCTGATGTCGCGGGTGCGCGCCGCCTTCGGCGTCGAGCTGCCGCTGCGCTCCCTGTTCGAGCAGCCGACGGTCGGCGGCCTGGCGCGGACGATCGAGGAGATGGTGCGCTCCGCTCGCGAGGGCCGCAGCAGCGCCGGCCTGGCGCCGCCGCCCCTGGTGCGGCTGCCGTGTCCAGGGGACCTGCCGGAGGTGAGGCGGCCCGCCGGGAGCACCGCGGCGGGTGGACAGCACGACAGCCGGCCGCGGGCCGCCGCCGCCGGCCTGCCGCTCTCCTTCGCCCAGCAGCGCCTCTGGTTCCTGCACCAGATGGACCCGGCGAGCACCGCCTACAACATGCCGATGCCGCTGCGCCTCCGCGGCACCCTCGACGTGGCGGCGCTCGCCGGCGCGCTCGGCCACGTCGTCGCCCGCCACGAGGTGCTGCGCACCCGCTTCGCCGCGGTGGACGGGCTGCCGCTGCAGCTCGTCGATCCGCCGCGGCCGCCGCGCCTGCCGGTGGCCGACCTGACGGGCCTGCCGGCGGCGCTGCGGGAGGCCGAGGCAGGGCGCCTGGAGCTGGCCGAGTCGCTGCGGCCGTTCGACCTGGAGCGCGGGCCGCTGCTGCGCGCGGCGCTGCTGCTCCTCGCCGCGGACGACCGGGTGGCGCTCTTCACCCTGCATCACATCGTCAGCGACGGCTGGTCCAACGGCATCCTGGTGCGGGAGCTGTCGGCCGCCTACGCGGCGCTCGCCGTCGCCGGCGGCCCGGCCGTGCCGCGGCTGCCCGAGCTGCCGGTGCAGTACGCCGATTTCGCCGCCTGGCAGCGCGGCTGGCTGACCGGCGAGGTGCTGGAGCGGGCGCTCGGCTTCTGGCGGCGGCAGCTGGCCGGCGCGCCGGCGGTGCTGGCGCTGCCCTTCGACCGCCCGCGCCCGCCGGTGCAGCGCATCCGCGGCGCCGAGTGCGCGATCGCGTTGCCGCCGCCGCTCGCCACGGCGCTGCGCGGTCTCGCCCGCGGCCACGGGGCGACGCTCTTCATGACCCTGCTGACCGGCTTCCAGGTGCTCCTCGGCCGCCTCGCCGGCCAGGACGACGTGGTCACCGGCACGCCGATCGCCGGCCGCAACCGGCTGGAGACCGAGAACCTGATCGGTTTCTTCGTCAACCTCCTGGCGCTGCGGCTGGACCTCTCCGCGGACCTCCCCTTCGGCAGGCTCCTGGCGCAGGTCACCACCCAGACGCTCGCCGCCTACGCCCAGCAGGACCTGCCGTTCGAGAAGCTGGTCGAGGAGCTGGTGCCCGAGCGCCATCTCGGCCATCACCCGCTGTTCCAGGTGCTCTTCGGCCATCAGGGCGGCGCCTTCCCCGCGCTGGAGCTGCCCGGCCTCCGCTGGAGCTTCTACCGCGCTACCCGCGACACGGCGAAGTTCGACCTCACCCTGGCGCTCGACGAGACCGCCGGCGAAGGCGGCGGCATCAGCCTCGCGGGCGCCCTGGAATACAACCGCGATCTCTTCGACCGCGCGACCGTCGAACGCCTTGCCGCGTGCTACCTGCGGCTGCTGTCCGCCGCCGCCGCCGATCCGCAGCGGCCGGTCTTCGACCTGCCGCTCCTCGCGCCGGCCGAGCGGCACCAGCTGGCGATCGAGTGGAACGACACCGCGTCGCCCTTCCCCCGCCAGGCCGGGCTCGCCGCGCTCTTCGCCCGCCAGGCCGCCGCCACGCCGCGCCTGACCGCCTGGCAGCTCGGCGCCGAGGAGCTGTCCTACGAGGAGCTCGACCGCCGCTCCAACCGCCTCGCCCGCCGGCTGCGCCGCCATGGCGCCGCGGCGGGCAGCCTGGTGGGGCTGTGCGTCGAGCGCTCCGGCGCGCTGCCCATGGCGATGCTCGGCATCCTCAAGGCCGGCGCCGCCTACCTGCCGCTCGATCCCGGCTATCCGCGCGAGCGGCTGGCGCTGATGCTGGCCGACAGCGGGGCCGCGCTGCTCGTCACCCAGGAGCGGCTGGTGCCGCGGCTGCCGGCGGCCGGGGAGAGCGGCGTGGCCGTGCTGTGCCTCGACGCCGGCTCAACGGCCGGCGCTCACCCGGCCGGCGCCGCCCGGCCCGCCGCGTTCGACGGCGACGGCAGCGGCAGCAGCGCCCCGGCTGAGAGGACTGAAAGGGCCGAGGGGGCCGAGAGCGCCGAGAGAGCCGAAGGGGCTGAGAGAGCCGAGGGGGCCGAGGCGACCGGGCGGG
Organism: Thermoanaerobaculia bacterium; assembly: GCA_030150965.1. Taxonomy (GTDB): domain Bacteria; phylum Acidobacteriota; class Thermoanaerobaculia; order Multivoradales; family UBA5704; genus JASLEW01. The sequence continues at coordinate 4,536 of JASLEW010000917.1, forward strand.
CCGCGAGCGCCGAGCGGGCTGAGAGAGCTGAGAGGACCGATTTGGCTGAGAGGACCGGGGGGGCTGAGAGGGCCGACAGGGCTGAGAGGGCTGAGAGAGCCGAGAACGCTGAGCGGGCCGAGGGAGCTGACAGGGCCGAGAGCGCCGCGAGGGCCGAGGGAGCGGACAAGGCTGAGGATGCGACGGATGCCGCCGCCGAGAGCGAGGCGCCGCTCGACCTCTCGCCCGCGGCGGGCGACGCCCTGGCCTACGTCATCTACACCTCGGGCTCGACCGGCCGGCCCAAGGGGGTCGCCGTGCCGCAGCGCGCGGTCGTGCGCCTGGTGATGGCGACCGATTACGTGGCGCTCGGCCCCGGCGAGCGCATCGCACAGCTGTCGAACGTCTCCTTCGACGCCGCGACCTTCGAGGTCTGGGGCGCGCTCCTCCATGGCGGCACCCTGGTGGGCGTGCCGCCGGAGACGCTCCTTGCCCCGGCCGAGCTGGCGCGCTTCCTGGCCGGGCAGCGCATCGGCACGCTCTTCCTCACCACGGCGCTGTTCAACCAGGTGGCGCAGCAAGAGCCGGCGGCCTTCGCCGCGGCGCGCCAGGTGCTCTTCGGCGGTGAGGCGGTGGACCCGGCGGCGGTGCGGCGGGTGCTCCAGGCCGGTCCGCCGCGGCGCCTGCTGCACGTCTACGGCCCGACCGAGAACACCACCTTCAGCACCTGGTCCGCGGTGACCGAGGTGGCGGCCGACGCCTGGGCGGTGCCGATCGGGCGGCCGATCGCCGGCACCACCGCCCACGTGCTGGATGCGCGGCTGCGCCCCGTTCCCGTGGGGGTGACCGGCGAGCTCTACCTGGGAGGCGAGGGGCTTGCCGACGGCTACCTGCACCGGCCCGAGCTGACGGCGGAGCGCTTCGTCGAGATCCCCGCGGCGCTCGGCGCGGCCGGCGCCGGACGCCTCTACCGCACCGGCGACCTGGTGCGGCGGCTCGCCGACGGCAGCCTGGAGTTCCGCGGTCGCGGCGACCAGCAGATCAAGCTGCGCGGCTTCCGCATCGAGCCGGGCGAGATCGAGGCGGCGCTGGCGGCGCTGCCCGCCGTGGCCGAGGCGGCGGTGGTGCTGCGCGACGACCTCCCCGGCGGCCGTGGCCTGGTCGCCTACGTGGTGCCTGCGGCGCGCGCAGCCGCACCGTCCGGCGCCGCGGCGGCCCCTCCTCTCCCGGCCGCCGCCGTGCCCCCTCTCGCGGACACGGCCTCCCCGGCGCCCGGCGGCGCCATGCTACCGACCGCGCCGCCCGCAGCGATCGAACCGGCCACGCCGGCCGCACCGACAATGCCGGCCACGCCGGCCGAGCTGCGCCGGGCGCTCGGCGCGCAGCTGCCGGAATACATGGTGCCGGCGCACTTCGTCAACTTGGAGGCGCTGCCGCTCACCCCCAACGGCAAGGTGGACCGGCGGTGGCTGGCCACCGCGGGGCCGCTGCCCGCGGCTCCGGCTGCGGCGGCTCCGGCGGCGGCGTTGCGCAGCCCGACCGAGGAGGTGCTGAGCGGCCTCTTTGCCGAGGTGCTGGGGAGCGGCGCGGCGGCGGCCGGCGCCGCGGCCGACTTCTTCGCCCTCGGCGGTCATTCGCTGCTCGCCACGCAGCTGATCTCGCGGGTGCGCGACTCGTTCGGCGTCCAGCTGCCGCTCGCCGCGCTCTTCGAGCAGCCGACGGTCGCGGGCCTGGCGGAGCGCATCGAGCGGTCGGCCTGGATGGGCGCGCCGCCGCCGCTGCTGCCGGCCGCCCGGGGCGGCGGCCTGCCGCTGTCCTTCGCCCAGCAGCGCCTCTGGTTCCTCGACCAGCTGCGCGGCGGGCCGATCTACAACATGCCGCTCGCGCTGCGGGCGAGCGGCGCGCTGTCGCCGCCGCGCCTGCGGGCGGCGCTGGCGGGCGTGGTGCGCCGTCACGAGGTGCTGCGCACGGTCTTCCGCGGCTCGGCGGCCGGCGCGGTGCAGGTGGTGTTGCCGGCGGACGCTCCTCCGACAGCCGCGGAGCCGCCCACCGCCTTGCGGCTGCCGCTGGTGGACCTCGGCGCGCTCCCCGCCGCGCGGCGCGAGGCGGCGGCCGCCGCCGCCGTCGCCGGCGAG
>JASLEW010000006.1 GCA_030150965.1 Thermoanaerobaculia bacterium
GCCGCCCCGGCCGCCGGGGCGGCGGGCCGGGATTTCGGCGAGCGGCAGGCTCATGCCGCGGGCTCCGCCGGGCGCCTCCGCCGCGGCACCGCCCGCAGCGCCACCGCCGCCTGGCCGGCCACCTGCCAGCCGGCCTCGTCGCCGGCGAAGGGCGGCACACCGTGACCGCCGTAGGCAGGCTCCTCGCTCGCCCAGAGCAGCTCCCACTCCGCGCCTTCCGGCGGCGCCAGGAGCGGCTCCGGCGCCGGGCACAGGTCGAGGTCGGTGCCCAGGTTGAGCAGCAGCAGGCGGTCGCCCGGCGGTCCGAAGAACCGCAGCACCAGGGCCGCCGGCCCCAGCACCGCCCCGTCCACGCCGGCCGCTCCCTGCAGGCGGAAGACCGGGTCCTCGCGGCGCAGCCGCAGCAGGTCGCGGTGCAGCGCGAGCGCCGCCGCGTGGCGCCGGCGCTCGGCGGGATCGAGCTTGCAGGCGGCGAAGCTGGCCGGATCCTCGGGGGCGGGCAGCGCCGCCTGCGCCTCCGGCCCGCGCAGATGCGGGAACTGCGCCAGGAACTCGCCGCGCCCCCGGCGCACGGCGCGCGCCAGCTCCGGATGGTGATCGGCGAAGTAGACGAACGGCGCCGAGGAGCTCCACTCCTGACCCTGGAACAGCAGCGGCGTGGACGGCCCGAGCAGCAGCAGCGCGGTCATCGCCCGGTGGCAGCCGGGGCTCGCCAGCTGATGCAGGCGCTCGCCGCGCGCCGAGTTGGCGGTCTGATCGTGGTTCTCCAGGTAGGCGATGACCGCCCGGCGCGGGATGCCGGCGAGCGGCGAGCCGCGCCGCTTCCCCTGCCAGCAGGAGCGCTGCCCCTGGTAGAGGGTGCCGAACTTGGCGGCGGCGACCAGCTCCTGCGGCGTGCCGCGGTAGTCCGAGGTATAGGCCGCGGCGCGCCCGGTCAGCGCCACCCGCGCCGCGTGATGGAAGTCGTCGCTCCACATCGCGTCCAGGCCATGGCCGCCGGCGGCAGGCGGCCGCACCAGGCGGCTGTCCTGCGGCTCGGTCTCCGCCACCAGGTAGACCCGGCGCCCCGGCGGCAGCGCCGCCGCGGCGCGGCGGGCGGCGGCGCCGACGGCGGCGATGATGTGCTCGGGCGAGCGGTCGTGGATGTCCTGGGTGGCGTCCAGGCGCAGGCCGTCGAGGTGGTACTCGCCGATCCAGTAGGCCGCGTTGGCGGTGAACAGCTCCCGCACCGCGGGCGCGCCGTAGAAGTGGATCGCCCGCCCCCAGTCGTTTTGGTGCAGGTCGGTGAAGTACTCGGCGGCGAACTGCTCCAGGTAGTTGCCGTCCGGGCCGAAATGGTTGTAGACGACGTCGAGGATCACCGCCAGGCCCAGCTCGTGCGCCCGCGCGACGAAGGCGCGGAGGTCGTCGGGCTCGCCGTAGAGATGGCTGGGCGCGAACAGGTCCACGCCGTCGTAGCCCCAGCCGAAGCGGCCGGGGAACTCGGCCACCGGCATCACCTCCAGGATGGTGACGCCGAGCTCGGCCAGCTCGGGCAGCCGGGCCGCCGCCGCCGCCCAGGTCCCCTCGGCCGTCCAGGTGCCGATGTGCATCTCGTAGAGCACCTGCCCCACGCTCTCCGGGCCGCGCCACGCCTCGTCCCGCCAGCGCCAGGACGCGGGGTCCACCACCCGCGAGGGGCCGTGCGGGCCGAGCGGCTGGAAGCGCGACGCCGGGTCGGGGAGTGCCTCGCCGCCGTCCAGCCGGAAGCGGTAGAGATCGCCGGCCGCGGCCCGCGGCGCCAGGCCCGAGAAGTACCCGCCGCCGCTTGCCCCGTCCGCCTCGCGCTCCTCGCGCTCCAACACCACCGGCGCCGCGTCCTCCCTGGAAGCGCCGTCCGCCGCCGCCCAGACCACCTCGACCCTGCCACGCCGCGGCGCCCAGACCCGGAAGTGCACGCCGCCGCCGGGCACCACCTCGGCGCCGACCGGCAGCCGGCGGCGAAAGGCGCCGGGAGACACCGGCCCTCCGGTTGCGGGCGTGAGGGCGGATGCAGGGTCTGCCACAGCGGCGGGCGTGAGGGCGGATGCAGGGTCTGCCACAGCGGCGGGCGCAGGGCTCGCCGCCCTGGAGGCGCTGTTGGGATCTGCCGCCTTGGAGGCGCTGTTGGGATCTGCCGCCCTGGGGGCGGCAGGCGGCGTGTCTGGCGGCGTCGTCTCCGGCACGCGGTTCCGAAGATGCACAGCCTGTGCCGAAAGTCGGCCCTTGGCGCGATCAGGAGACGCTTTTCAGTTCACCCTTCGTCGCCTCGACTACCGCTCGACTACCGTGCCATACTTCCTTCACCGAATCAACGCCAGGGCGGGATCCGGCGGGAGGGGTATGACGATCAAAGACATTGAAACCTGGAGCCGAGGCCTTGGGCTGTTTCCAGTTCCCCTCCATCACGACGCCGAGCGTGGTTCCCGGTTCGTGCTGCTCAATGGCCTGCGAGGCAGCTTCTGCCTTGACCTTCGTGGACAGGACCCAGACCCGGCTGAAGCGCGGAGCGTGGCCTGGTCGGCGAACGTGGGGCACTATGTAGCGCTGGCGCACCAGGCCGTGGTCGTGCATCCTTGGGATCGCCGATCGGGCGCGCCGGAACGGTACGCGTTCGCGAGCGTCGCAGGCCAGCTGGAGGACTTCCATCACTACCTGGAAAAGACCTCGCCGGATGCAAGCAGCTCCGTGGTCAGCCATGGGATGCGTGCTTTCCGCGGTTTGCGGACGGCGCTCGGAAAGGAGGTGGACGGCCCAACCGCGCTCAAGGCCTTCCTGCTCTTCCTGGCCTGTGCACACGAAGGGCAGGATGCCGGTGCGCTGGACCTGACCAGGTGGGAGATCGGCGAGGAGGCGGTCCGCGCTGCCCGGCACGCCACAGCAGAAGACTGGTCCAGCCTGGTTGCCGAATTCACCGGCGGCCGCAAGAACGAGGCCCTTGAGCTTCGGATCGACCTCTTGCTTCGCCATGCTTCGGGTTTCATGTTCCAGGAAGCTCACTATGAGGCGTTGCTGGTCGACATCCACCAGATGAAGTTCGATTTTGCTGCACCAGAGCCGGCACGTGTCCGGCGGCTCGAGGATTCCCAAGGGCTGCACTTCACGCCTCCGGCCCTGTCCCGCACGCTGGTGGAAGAATCCCTGCACCTCCTTGACCTGCCACGTGAGCAGCAGCTGACCGTCTTCGACCCGGCCTGTGGCTCGGGAGAGCTCCTTCGGGAAGCTCTGCGTCAGCTGCGTCTGCAGCGGTATTCCGGCCGTCTCCGGCTCATCGGCTGGGACATCTCCGACGCCGCTTGCGCGATGGCCAGGTTCGCCCTGGCCTGGGACCTGCGCAACGAGCCCGCGGCGGTGAACGTCGAGATCCGGCGCCGAGACTCCCTTGCCGATCCGGCGGGATGGCCGGCCAAGGTCGATATCCTGTTGATGAATCCCCCTTTCGTCTCCTGGCAGAACCTCGATCCGAGCCAGAGAGAGGCACTGCACCAGACCCTGGGAGCGAGACTGAGATACCGGCCCGACCTCTCGCTCGGCTTTCTCGCCAAGGCCGCCGAGACCGTGAGGCCGGGCGGCGTCCTCGCGAGCTTCCTGCCGTCGTCGTTCCTCTCCGGCGAGTCGGCCGAACCGGTTCGCCGGCGCCTGAGCGAGACCCTGTCGGCGAGGCTGGTTGCCCGCCTCGGCAGCCATACCCTCTTTCCCGGTGCCATCGTGGAAGCAGCCATCTACATTGGGGTTGCCGGTGGAGACGGGAAGGACTCGCCGCTGGCGCTATGGTCCGACTACCGGCCTGACTCCGCCTACGCCAGCCTGCGCGAGCTGCGGAAGGCCAGGGCCTCGGGCTCTCGGCTCGTCTACCCGGTGACCGGCGGCGGCTACAGCATCTACTACGACGCGGAGCTCGGCAGCAGGAACGTGAGCTGGTCCCCACGGCCCTATGAGTCGTGGACGTTGCTGAAATCGCTCGCCCAGCAGCCAAGAGTGCGCCAGATTTTCCATGTCCACCAAGGTTCGCGGACGGGACACAAGCGCTCCTTCGTCCTGACGCGCGAGGAGTGGCGCTCGCTGCCCAGGACGGAGCGCCGGTTCTTCAGACCGGCCGTGCTCAACGGATCGATCGTCGACGGCGTGCTGAACGATCAGGCTTACGCGTTCTTCCCCTATGGCACTCATGAGATCTCCGCGGAAGCTGAGTTGAAACGCCTGCTGCCGGATTACTACGCGAGGTTTCTCAGACCCCACCGCGACGCCCTCAGGGAGCGCACCCGCGCGAAGCCGGATGCATGGTGGCGGCTCTCCGAGCGGCGGGCCTGGCAGGAGCAGCCTCTGCCGAAGCTGGTCTCGGCCTATTTTGGCGAGGAAGGCTCCTTTGCGTGGGACGAGACCGGGCGGTTTGTCGTGGTGCAGGGGTTCGCCTGGCTGTCAAGAACCGGCCTGGAAGGCGCGATCCCTCGCAAGCCGGCCCTGGGCTACCTGGCGATCTTCAACAGTCATCTTTTCACCCGCCTCCTGTCGGCATCGTCAAACCACGTTGGTGGAGGCCAGTGGGACCTGTCGCCCCGCTTCGTCGACGAGATCCCCTTGCCCTGGCTAGGGGCACCGGGAGCACCGTCCCACGCCCACCTTGCTCCCGAGTTGGACATCACTCTGCTCGACGATCTGTCGCGCCTGGGCGAAACGATATTTCGCCGATCTATCCGCGGCCTCTCGAGCGATGAGAGGGAGCGGCTGGAGCAGGCGGTCGAGGAAGCCTACCGGACCGGGACCGAGGGCTCCTGAGGCGATGTCCAGAGGGCGCTCCCAAGCAGTCCCGACTTGGGTCTGCGATGACCCCAAGCCGGTGGTCAGGAGATGCATGCGCACAGTCGCTCAGCAGCTGGGTTCCATCAGGATGCACTTTCAGGAGATCCCACGCGCGCGCGGCGAGATGGAATTCCTGATCCATAGCGACCAGCCAGGTTCGGCGCGGGCACGGGGGAGTATCCCGTCAGCCTGCTGGCATCCACGAAATCAAGACTCTATTGGCTTGCGGTTGCTTTTCGGTTTGTTCCATCCGGTGAGCGCTTCGCGATGTCGCAGGCCAGCCTGCTGCTTTTTGAGGGCAACTGGTACGACCCTGAGAAGTCCCCGCTGCTGCGGGCGGAATGGGACGACTCCGAACCGAATGGCCTTCACGCCCAGCCGCACTGGCATGTCTATCCGGCCGGGGCGGGTGCCGGACGCCATCCGCCAGGGATAGTCTTCCCCATGGCGCCGGGAGATCCGATCGACTTCCCGCAGGCAAGAGGTGCCACGGAGAAGGAGACCAAGGACAAGCCGCCGAGGTTTCACTACGCGATGGCGGCCCGATGGCATCAGGACGGAGACTCATCCTGCAGGTGCACCCTCTCAGAAAGGGGGCTGCTGCTCTGGCTTGGCGGCTGCATCACCTACATCCGCCGGCAGCTGCCGCACTTCTCCCGCGAAGAGCTGCTGGGCTGAGGGCATCTGCGTCATCGCCCTCCGGCCCTGTACCCGGTGCTCCTCGTAGCGGTGGCGCCAGCCCAGCAGGCAGGTTTGCAGAGGCCCCGCTTCGCGGTATATTTGGCGCTCCGCGCGCGCCCGTGGACCCCAGGAACCGAACGGCTGGCACAAGGCCGCAAGGCCGGCCTTGGAGGAGCCCTTGTGCCGGCCGGAGCCCAGGATGAGCGAAGAGAGCCTGACGAATTCCCCGAACGACGTGACCCGCAAGCTGCGCGAGCTGTCGCGGAACCTCTGGTGGTCGTGGCAGCCCGACATCCGCGCCATCTTCCGCGAGCTGTCGCCCGGCGTCTGGAGCGACGTCTACCACAACCCCGTCGCCCTGCTCGCGCGCCTCGACAGCGAGCTGATCGAGCGCCGGGTGCACGACCTGGAGATGCAGACCCGCATCAACCAGGCGCACCGCCGGCTCAGCGAGTACCTGCGCGGCGAGGACGGCTGGGGCGCGGTGCATGCCGGCCCGCTGCGCGCCCGGCCGCTCGCCTACTTCTCCGCCGAGTTCGGCCTCCACCACTCGCTGCCCATCTACTCCGGCGGCCTCGGCGTTCTGGCGGGCGATCACCTGAAGAGCATGAGCGACCTCGGGGTGCCGGTCGTTGGCGTCGGCCTCCTCTATCACGAGGGCTACGTCCATCAGCAGATGGACGCCGCCGGCTGGCAGCAGGACCTCTACGAGCCGATCGCCGTCGAGGAGCTGCCGGTCGATCCCTGGCTCGACGCCGCGGGACGCCAGCTGCGCTTCGCCGTCCAGCTGCCCGGCCGCGAGGTGTTCCTGCGCGTCTGGCACGTGCGCGTCGGCAGGAGCGACCTGCTGCTGCTCGACGCCCGCGACGACGCCAACAGCACCGACGACCGCGCGCTGACCGCCCGCCTCTACGGCGGCGACCAGGAGACCCGCATCCAGCAGGAGGTCCTGCTCGGCATCGGCGGCTTCCGGGCGCTCGGCGAGCTCGGCATCCGGCCCACGGTCCTCCACCTCAACGAGGGGCACTCGGCGTTCGCGCTGCTCGAGTGGGCGCGCCAGCGCATCGAGCGCGAGGGCCTCTCCGCCGAGCGCGCGCTGCGCGAGGTGCGGGCGGCGAGCGTCTTCACCACCCACACGCCGGTGCCGGCGGGCCAGGACCGCTTCCGCTCGGAGCTGGCGCGGCGTCACCTGGAGCCGGTCGCCGCCGCCCTCGGCATGCCCCTCGACGAGGTGATGCTCCTCGGGCTCGAGCCGCCGTTCGATCCCGCCAGCACCTTCGGCCCGACGGTGCTCGCGCTGCGCCTCTGCCACCGCGCCAACGGCGTCTCGGCGCTGCACGGACGGGTGTCGCGCGCGATGTGGAAGGGGCTCTACGCCGGGCGCGGCGAGGACGAGGTGCCGATCGGCCACATCACCAACGGCGTGCACGTGCGCACCTGGCTGGCCGCCGACATGGAGGACCTGATCGCCCACCACCTGGGCAACCGGTGGCTCGAATCGGTCTCCCGCCACGACCTGTGGAAGCAGATCGACACCATTCCCGACACCGAGCTGTGGGAGGTGCACCAGGTGCTCAAGGCGCAGCTGCTGACCTTCGTGCGCGACCGGCTGACCGAGCGCCGGCTGCGCCTCGGACAGCACGAGCCGGCCGCCGAGCCGCTCGCCCCGGACGCGCTGACCCTGGGCTTCGCCCGCCGCTTCGCCACCTACAAGCGCTCGGACCTGCTGCTGCGCGACCTCGACCGCCTGGCGCGGCTGGTCACCAGCGCCGACCGGCCGGTGCAGATCATCTATGCCGGCAAGGCCCATCCGCAGGACGAGGGGGGCAAGCAGCTGGCGCAGCGGGTGGCCCGGCTGGGCGAGGACCCGCGCTTCGCCGGCCGGGTGGTGTTCGTCGAGAACTACTCGATGCACGTCGGCCGCCAGCTCGTCCAGGGGGTCGATGCCTGGCTCAACACGCCGCGCCGGCCGCTCGAAGCCTGCGGCACCAGCGGCCAGAAATGCATCCTCAACGGGGTGCTCAACATCTCCATCCTGGATGGCTGGTGGGCCGAGGCCTACGACGGCGGCAACGGCTTCGCGGTGGGCGACACCAGCACCCATACCGACCCCGAGGTGCAGGACGAGCGCGACGCCCAGGCGCTCTTCGAGCTGCTGGAGCGGGAGGTGGTGCCGCTCTATTACCAACGCGACGCGCGCGGCCTGCCCTGCGGCTGGATCGCGCGCATCAAGCGGGCCTTCCGCACCCTGGCCTGGCGCTACAACGCCGACCGGATGGTGATCGACTACGCCCGCGAGTGCTACCTGCCGGCGGCCGGCGGCGACACCTGCCGCATGCCGCCGGCCTGAGCGCAGCCGCGGTCACCGGCGCCGGCGGCAGGGAACGGGTCCGGAGCGGCTGAGTACCGATCTTGCATCGCCGGGAGGCGGCATCCCTCCTGGCGGCAGGGCGGGGAGCCTGGTGAATGCCCGACGCCACGACCATCTCCACCGCTGACCCCGGCACGCCCTCCGGCGGCGGCCACGCCGGGGCTCCGCCGCCGGCACGCCGGCGGCGGGCGCTCCTGGCCTACGGCGCCGCGCTGGCGGCGGTCACCGCCTCGACCCTGCTGCGCTGGCCGCTGCAGCCGCTGATCGGCAGCAGCAACTCCTACACGCTGTTCTACCCGGCGATCATCGTGGTGAGCTGGTTCGGCGGCCTGGGGCCGGGGCTCGCGGCCACGCTGCTGTCGGCGCTCGCCGCCGACGTCTTCTTCCTCGGACCCGGAGTCGGCCTGGCCGTGCCGCCGCGGCCGGTGGCCCTCAACCTCCTGCTGTTCGTGATCGTCGGCGCCGCCCTCGCCCGCGTCACCGCCGGCTGGCGCCGGGCCGAGGCGCTGGGGCACGCCGCGGCCGAGGCGCGGCTGCGCCAGGAGCGGGTGCTGCGGCAGACGGAGATGGGGCGCCTGGAGGGGGAGCAGGAGCTGCGCCGGCTGCTGGGCGAGCAGCGGCGCGACCGGGAGGAGATGCAGACGATGGCGCGGATCGGGCGCATCCTGGCGGGCGAGCTGGAGCTGGAACGCCTGGCACAGGCCCTGACCGACGAGGCCACCGCCATCCTGGGCGCCGAGTTCGGCGCCTTCTACACCCTGCCGGCCGAGCGCCCGCCAGCGCCGGCCGGGGCCGGGAGCACGGACGACGGCTATTGCCTGCTGAGCGCCTCCGGCATCGCCGGCGACCGCCTGGCCGAGCCGCCGCTGCGCGGCCTCCTGCTCCAGGGGCCGCGCCTCACCACCGAGGCGGTGACGCGCAGCCAGGACACCCGCAGCGACCCGCGTTTCGCCGCCGTCGCCGCCAGGATGGGGCTCGACCCGGCGCTCCTCGGCGTGTGCAGCTACCTGGCGGCGCCGGTGGGCTCGCACGCCGGGCGGCCGCTCGGCTGCCTGGTCTTCGGCCACGCCCAGCCGGCCCGCTTCGCCGAGCGCGAGGAGCGCATCCTCGGCGGTCTCGCCACCCAGGCGGAGGTGGCGCTGCGCAACGCCTACCTCTACCGCGAGGCGCGCCAGGCGCGCACCTCGGCCGAGGTCGCCTCGCGCAGCAAGGACGAGTTCCTGGCCACCGTCTCGCACGAGCTGCGCACGCCGCTCAACGCCATGATGGGCTGGGCGCAGCTGCTGCAGATGAGCCGCGGCGACGAGCAGCGCACGGCGACCGGCCTCGAGACCATCCTGCGCAACGCCAAGCTCCAGGCGCAGCTGATCGACGACCTGCTCGACCTGTCCCGCATCGTGTCGGGCAAGATGCGCCTCGACGTCCGCACGCTCGACCTGACCCGGGTGATCGACGGCGCCGTGGAGGCGGCGCGCCCGGCGGCCGAGGCCAAGGGCATCCGGCTGGTGCAGCTGCTCGACCCCTGGGCCGGCCCGGTGGCGGGCGATCCCGACCGCCTGCAGCAGGTGGTGTGGAACCTGCTCTCCAACGCGGTCAAGTTCACCCCCAAGAACGGCCGCGTCGAGGTGCGCCTCGAGCGCGTCAACTCGCACCTGGAGATCACGGTCGCCGACGACGGCATCGGCATCAGCGCCGAGCTGCTCCCCTTCGTCTTCGAGCGCTTCTGGCAGTCCTCGGGCGCCACCACGCGGGCGCACGGCGGCCTCGGCCTGGGGCTCGCCATCGTCCGCCACCTGGTCGAGCTGCATGGCGGCACGGTGGCGGTCAAGAGCCCGGGCGAGGGGCAGGGCACCACCTTCCTGGTGCGGCTGCCGCAGTCGATCGCCCACCTGCCGGACGACCGCGTGCACCCGCGCGCCAAGGACGGTTCCGCCGAGGCCGAGCCCACCGATCTGCGGGGGGTGCGCGTGCTGGTGGTCGACGACGAGGCGGATTCGCGCGAGACCCTGCGCCACATCCTGGAGCACTGCCATGCCGAGGTGCTGACGGTCGGCTCGACGGCGGAGGCCATGGCCGAGCTGTCGCGCTTCCTGCCCTCCGTGCTGCTGAGCGACATCGGCATGCCGGGCGAGGACGGCTACGGGCTGATCGCCCGCGTGCGGGCGCTGCCGCCCGACCAGGGCGGCCAGATTCCGGCGGCGGCGCTCACCGCCTTCGCCCGCGCCGAGGACCGGCGGCGGGTGCTGCTCGCCGGCTTCGACATGCACGTCTCGAAGCCGGTCGAGATCCACGAGCTCTGCGCGGTGGTCGCGAACCTCGCCCGCCGCGGTCCGGGCAGGCCCGTCTAGTGTTCCGCACGGTTAGTTCGCATGGTAGTCGCGCCGCAATCCGGCTTCCTGGCCAGGCGCGCCGACGCAAGCGTAGCAGGGACTACGGTGAGGAGGCGCAACGCCGCCAGGGAGCCGGAGGGCAAGCGAATACCATACGAACTGG
>JASLEW010000025.1 GCA_030150965.1 Thermoanaerobaculia bacterium
CGCCGCGCCGGCCGCGGCGGGCGCGGGCAGCGTCCCGGCGGTCATGGGCAGCGGCCCGGGAAGCCTGGTGCCGCTCTCCGCCTTCACCCACTACGCGCCCAGCACCACGGCGCTGACCGTCAACCACTCGGGGGTCTTCCCCTCGGTCACCATCTCCTTCAACCTGCCCGAGACGGTGGCGCTGGGCACCGCGGTCACCGCGATCGAGCGCGCGGAGCGCGAGATGGGCGTGCCGGCGGACATCCAGGGGAGCTTCCAGGGCACGGCGCAGGCGTTCCAATCGTCGCTCGCCAACGAGCCGCTGCTCATCGCCTTCGCGCTGATCACCGTCTACATCGTGCTCGGCGTGCTGTACGAGAGCACCATCCACCCGGTGACGATCCTGTCGACGCTGCCGTCGGCCGGCGTCGGCGCCCTGCTGGCGCTGCTTGCCACCAAGACCGATCTGTCGGTGATCGCCCTCATCGGCATCATCCTGCTCATCGGCATCGTCAAGAAGAACGCCATCCTGATGATCGATTTCGCCATCGAGCTGGAGCGCAGCGAGGACAAGACGCCGGAGGAGTCGATCTTCCAGGCGTGCCTGCTGCGCTTCCGGCCGATCACCATGACCACCCTGGCGGCGCTGCTCGGCGGCCTGCCGCTGGCCATCGGCCTGGGCACCGGCTCGGAGCTGCGGCGCCCGCTGGGCATCGCCATCGTCGGCGGCCTGCTGTTCAGCCAGGCGCTGACGCTGTACACGACGCCGGTGGTCTATCTCTACCTGGACCGCTTCCAGCTCTGGTGGCGGCGGTTCCGCAACCGCCGCGGCGCGCGCGGCGAGGTCCGGCCGGTCGGCCAGGGAGCTTGAGGCGCGATGCGGGCGACGAGCACGACGAAGGCGACGAGCACAGCGAGGGCGACGACGGCGATGAGGGCGACGAGAGAGCAGGGAGCGCCGGGGAGCGGCGGGGCGGCGGACCGGGTGGAGCTGGGCAGGCCGGCGCGGGGGTGGAGGACGGCGCCGGGTGCCCGCCTCGCGGCGGTGGGCGCCGGCGCCGCGCTCGCCGTGCTCGCCGCCGGCGCCGCCGGCTGCCTGGTGGGGCCGAGCTACAACCGCCCGCCGGCCACCGTGCCCGGCGCCTTCAAGGAGCCGCCGCCGGCCGATTGGAAGACGGCGCAGCCGCGCGACGCCGCCGACCGCGGCAAGTGGTGGGAGATCTTCGGCGATCCGCAGCTCAACGCGCTCGAGGAGCAGGTGGCGGTCTCCAACCAGTCGGTGGCCCAGGCCGAGGCGCAGTACCGCGCCGCCCGCGCCGCCGCCTGGCAGGCGCGCGCCGGGCTCTTCCCCACCGTCACCCTGGGGCCGTCGGTCAGCCGGTCGAGCGGCTTCACCTCGCACACGGTCACCACCGTCACCGGCGGCTCCTCGACGCAGCCGCCGACCTCCAGCTCCGCGACCGTCGCCACGCCGGCGACGTCCAGCCTGTTCCAGCTGCCGCTCGACGTCTCCTACGAGCTGGACGTCTGGGGGCGGGTGCGGCGCCAGATCGAGTCCAACGTGGCGACCGCCCAGGCGTCGGCCGGCGACCTGGCGACCATCCGGCTCAGCATGCAGGCCGAGCTGGCGGTCGACTGGTTCACCCTGCACGGCACCGACGCCGCCAAGCAGCTGCTCGACTCGACCGCCACCGCCTACCAGAAGGCGCTCGAGCTGACCACCAACCGCTACAACCAGGGCATCGCCTCGGGCGTCGACGTGGCGCAGGCGCAGACCCAGCTCGAGACCACCCGCGCCCAGTCGATCGACCTGGACGTGCAGCGCACTCAGCTGGAGCACGCCATCGCCGTGCTCACCGGCAAGCCGCCGGCCGAGCTGACCATCGCGCGGGCGCCGATCGGCGTGGCGCCGCCGCGGGTGCCGCTGGCGCTGCCATCGGAGCTCCTGGAGCGGCGGCCCGACATCGCCGCCGACGAGCGGCGCATGGCGGCGGCCAACGCCCTGATCGGCGTGCAGCAGGCGGCCTACTACCCCAATATCACGCTCACCGCCTCGGGCGGCTACGAGAACAACGCGCTCTCCGGCCTGTTCAGCCTGCCGAGCCGCTTCTGGTCGATCGGCGCCTCGGCGGTCGAGACGCTGTTCAACGGCGGCGCCATCTCCGCCGCGGTGGCGCAGGCGCGGGCCAACTACGACGCCGCGGTCGCCGCCTACCGCCAGCAGGTGCTCTCCGCCTTCCAGGACGTGGAGGACAACCTGGCGGCGATGCGCGTCCTGGAGGCCGAGGCGCGCCAGCAGGCCATCGCCGTCGCCGCGGCCGAGAAGTCGCTCGCGCTCTCCAACTACCGCTACCAGGGGGGCATCACCACCTACCTGGAGGTCATCACCGCCCAGGCCACCGCCCTCGCCGACGAGCGCACCGCGGTGGACATCCAGACCCGCCGCATGACCGCGGCGGTGAACCTGGTCAAGGCCCTGGGCGGCGGCTGGAGCGCCGCCGACCTGCCGGGAGGCGGCGCCGTCCTCTCCCGTGCCGCCGGCCCGGCGCAGACCGCGATGCCGGGCAGCGGCGGCCCGCCGCCGCCGGCCCCGGGAGGCACGAGCGGTGCCGCGCCGTCCGGCAACCCGCCGAGCGGCAACGGCCAGCCGCCTCCCCGGCGCTGAGCTGACTCCCTCCGGACCGCCCCCAAGTCCGGGCCGTCGCTCCTAGTGCGGCTGGTGCCCTCCCTTCTCCTCCCGGGAGGAGGCGGCGTGGGCGGCGGACTCGCGCTGGTGCCGCGCCTGGAGCTCTGACTGCTGGCGCTGGTGCAGCGCCTGCTGCGCCATCTCGGCGGCGTGCTGCTGGGCGAGCTCGGCGGCGTTGCCGCGCTCCTGACGGTGGATGTCTACGCTCTGCCGGCCACCGCGGCGGTCACCCCATCCTGGCGGGGTGGCCGCACCAGGGCGGTCACCTCGGCCACCAGGGCGCAGGGCGCTGGGCGGGCCGGCTCCGGCAGCGCCATGCGGAAGACCTCGATGGGTGCACGTTGTTTGGCGGCTTCTCGGGGTGCGGTGGTTTGCTTGCGCGGGAAGGCATTCTCTGGGTCCAGCTCGCGCTCGCCGTCACCGTCTCCCATAGGCGCCTAACCTTCTCTTAGTAGGGGCTTCTCGTGACGCGGCGCCGCGGTGGCGCCCGCGACCTACGGGGAGCCGGGAAGGAGTGCGCCTATGCAGCGCTTCTGGTCCTATGTCCGCAGCCTCGTTGCTCTCATCGTCCCGAATGCTGTCGGGACCCTCGACCCGGACGGGTAGCGCTTCGCCACCGTCCGCCTGCGGCACTTTGGCGCCGGCCTGGCCGGCGCCTTTTTTGTTTCGAGGCGTCACGTAAACGCGCCTTGCGGAAACTAATTGTAGTGTAGGTTTCACGCAAGTCTGATCTTTCGTCTCTGGAGGGACAGCACCCATGGCTGAGAAGAACCACATTCCGGCCGGTCTGATGCGGCGGTTCCTGTCGAGCGAGGCGTCCAAGAACGAAGTGCAGCGAGTCATCGCCCATCTGATCCGAGGTTGCCGCGAGTGCACCTCCCTCGCGCATCGACTCCTCTCCCAGGGCGTTGGCGGGTGGCAGCCGAGTCCGGAGGGGGAACCTGCAACGATCGAGCGGTTGGAAGACGTATTTCGGCGGGTGTTCGAGGCCGGCACGGTCGAGCTGCGGCGGATGGCGGCCGAGAAGCTGCACGGCTGGGCACAGTGGGCGAAGCTCGACTCGCGCCTGCCGGAGGAACGCATGGCACGGGTCCTGGACGATCCGACCCTGCACACCTGGGGCCTTCACCAACGCTTGATCGAGGCGAGCCGCTGGTACAGCCGCAACGACCCGCCAGAGGCGGTGGACATCATGCGCCTGGCCTTGGTGGTGGCCGAGCGGATCGAGCCACGGAAACTCGGCGGCGAGCGGGCGCACCATGACCTCCTGGCCGAGACGCACGCGCAGCTCGCCGACGCACTGAGGCTCGCGTCCGAGTTCGAGGCGGCGCGGCATTCCTTCGCGGAGGCGTGGCGGGAGCAAGAGGAAGGCACGGGCGATCCCTACACCCAGGCGTACATCGTCCGCCTGGAGACGAGCTGGATGATCGACATGGGCGAGTTCGAGACGGCGGAAGTGGCGCTCGAAGAAGCGGTGCAGCTCTACCGGGAGGTGGGCGATCGCACGCAGGAGGGGCGCTCCATGCTCAAGATGGGCATCGCCATCGGCTACGTGGACCCGCAAAGGGGCATCCAGCACATCCGCCGCGCTCTCGGCCTGGTGAGCGGCGAGCGGGAGCCGCGCATCCAGCTCTGTGCCCAGCACGACCTGGCCTGGTTCCTGGCGGAAGCCGGTGAGAGCCGCGAGGCGCTGGAAGTGCTGGAGCAGGCCCGGCGGCTCTATCGCCAGTTCCCGGACGAGTACACGCAGCTCCGGCTGCACTGGCTGGAGGGCAAGGTCACCCGGAGCATGGGCCGGTGGGAGGAGGCGGCGAGCATCTACCGGCAGCTCCTGGACGAGATGCGCGCCCGCGACCTGCGCCATGAGACCGTCCTTGTAACGCTCGACTTGGCTGAGGCGCTGGTGGAGGGGCGGCAGTTCGAGGAAGCGGCCCGGCTGGCGCGAGAGGCGTACCCCGTCATGGCGGCCTGGCGGTTGCATCGCTGGGCACTCGCGACATGGCTGCTGTTCCAGAGCGCCCTGGAGGCCCGCCAACTCGACGGCCTGATGACCCGCCTGCGGCTCTACTACCGCAGGTACTGGAATCGAGAGGTGGAGTTCGCGCCCGAGGACTTGCCAAGATAGACTTCGTTTAGCGACGCACGACGCACAACTTGGCGGTCAGGGGGAAGCTAAGCCATAGCGGAAGCGACTGCTTCCGGCTCATGCGCAATGGGGATGAATATTACCACTCGGGAGAATGCGGCCCCCACGCTGACAGTCCGAGCAGCCCACGGCATGCTCCAATTCCTTGAATCGCGTCGCCGGTGAAAGCAGCAAACTGACCCACTACCAGCGCGACGGTAGGCGCTCGAAAGCGTGAGCGAGATCAGCCACTGCCCTTCGCACCTTCCGTTTGGCACCGGCGAGGCGCAAGCTGAGCCGCTACCCGCGTGGCCGGCGGGGTTCCCGGTCAACGGGGGAGGCCGCGCAGGCGGTCGCGCACCTGCTGCATGTCCTCCCAGGTGGGGCGCTTGAGGGCCGGATTGCGCAGCAGCGCCGCCGGGTGGTACGTGACCATGGTGGGCACCCCCTGGACCTGGAACCACTGGCCGCGCATGCGGCCGATCGGCAGGTCGTTGCCGAGCAGGCACTGGGCCGCGATGCGCCCCAGGGCCACCATCAGGCGCGGGCGGATCAGGGCGATCTGGCGGTCCAGGTAGGGGCGGCAGGCCGCCACCTCGTCGGGCTGGGGGTCGCGGTTGCCCGGCGGCCGGCACTTGACGATGTTGGCGATGTAGACCTGCTGGCGGGTCATCTCGATCGCCTCGATGATCTTGGTCAGCAGCTCGCCGGCGCGGCCCACGAAGGGCAGCCCCTGGCGGTCCTCCTCGGCCCCCGGTCCCTCGCCGACGAACATCAGCTCGGCCCGCGGGTTGCCCGAGCCGAAGACGGTCTGGTTCCGGCCCTCGCAGAGGCGGCAGCGGCGGCAGGCGGCCACCTGCTCGGCCGCCGCGGCGAGGGCGGCAACGCGCGCCGCCAGATCCTCCTCGGCGGCGGCGTCCGGGACGGCGGCGGCGAGCGCGCTGCGCGCCGCCGCGGCCAGGTCGGAGAGCGCCTGCTGGCCCGCCGCCTGCGCCGCGGCGTCGGGGTCGGCGCCGGCGGACGCCCACGGGGTGCCCCGATCGGGCGGCACCCGGGAGGCCGCGGCGCCGGACGGAGCCCGATCCGCGCCTGAGCCGGATGGCGCCTCGACGGCCGCCCGACCGTACCCCTCCCGGGCGGGGGCAGAACGGGACGCCCCCTGGCCGGCACCTGGACCGGACGGCAGCGAACCGGCGCCGGGAGCGGCGTCCGGACCGGACGCGGCGGCCGCCGGCGCGGGGCGCAGGTAGAGGTCGCCGTAGCCGATCTCGCCCAGGTAGCCGAGCAGCTCGGCCAGCGCCTCGGGATCGTCGTTGGGGATCAGCGGCATGGCGGAGGCTCAGCGGAGCGGGAGCGCGGGCACGGCGGCGTCCGGACGCTCCCCGGCGCGCTCGCGGACCGCGGCGGTGAAGAGATCGAGGAGCGCCGCGGCCAGCTCGCCCTTGGGGCGGCGGGAGAGGAGCTGCGGCGGAGCGTCCCCACGGCGGAACACGGTCACCTCGTTGGCGTCGCTGCCGAAGGCGATGTCGTGGCGCGAAACGTCGTTGGCCACCAGGAAATCGGCGTCCTTGGCCGCCAGCTTGAGGCGGGCGTTGGCCTCCAGGTCGTCGGTCTCGGCGGCGAAACCGGCCAGCACTGCCCGCGGCGCCACGGCGCGCAGGCCGGCCAGGATGTCGGGGTTCTCCTCGAGCTCCAGGACCCGCGGCAGGCCGCGCGACTTCTTGAGCTTGCTCGCCGCCGCCTGGCGGGGGCGCAGGTCGGCGACGGCCGCCGCCATGATGATCAGATCGGCGCCGCGGCCGGCGGCGACCGCGGCGTGCACCGCGCGCTCCATCTCGCGGGCCGTGCCGACGTCGGTGCGGGTGACGCCCGTGGGGGTGGCCAGCGCCACGGGGCCCGCCACCAGGGCGACCCGCGCGCCGCGCCGCGCCGCCTCGGCGGCGAGGGCGAAGCCCATCTTGCCGCTCGACCGGTTGCCGAGGTAGCGCACCGGGTCTACCGGCTCCTGGGTGGGGCCGGCGCTGACCACGACGCGCAGGCCGCGCATCCGGTCGCGGCCGGCGGCATCCTCGATCGCCTGCACGATCTCCTCGGGCTCGGCCATCCGCCCCATCCCCCACTCGCCCGAGGCCAGCGGCCCCTCGACCGGTCCCACCAGGCGCACCCCGCGGCGGCGGAGCGCCGCGACGTGCTCCCGGGTGGCCGGCTGCAGCCACATGGCGGTGTGCATGGCCGGCACCGCGACCACCGGGCCGCGGAAGGCCAGGGCGGTGGTGGTCAGGAAGTCGTCGGCCAGGCCGAGCGCCAGCCGGGCCAGGACATGGGCCGTCGCCGGCGCCACGCAGAGCACGTCCGCCCACCGCGCCGCGGCGATGTGCGCCTCCTCGCCGGCCGGCCGCGCCGGCCGGCCGCCGCGCTGCGGCTCGGCAGCCAGGCGCTCCACGCTGCCGGCAGCCGCCGCGTCCGGCCCCGCCTGCC
>JASLEW010000036.1 GCA_030150965.1 Thermoanaerobaculia bacterium
CGCCGCGCCGCGCCGCGCCGCGCCATCTCCTCGCCCGACGGCGCGGTGCGGTCCCCCTCTTCGAGGTAGGCGGCGAGCGCGGCGACGGTCGGGAAGCGGAACAGCTCGATCACCTGCACCTTGCGCCCGAGGAGCTGCTCCAGCATCCCGGCGGCGCGGATCATCAGCAGCGAGTGGCCGCCGAGCTGGAAGAAGCTGTCGTCGCGCCCCACCCGCTCGACGCGCAGCGCCTCGCGCATCACAGAAGCTATGGTGCGTTCGAGCGGCGAGACCGGCTCGACGTAGGCGCCGGCCGCGCGCCCGAGCCCGGGGGCGGGCAGCGCCGCGCGGTCGATCTTGCCGCTCGCCGTGCGCGGCAGCTCCGGCAGGGTCACCAGCGCCCCCGGCAGCATCGGCTCGGGGAGCGTCCGCCCGAGCGCCTGCCGGACCGCCGCCAGATCGAGCGCCGCGCCGGGGGCGAGCGCCACGTAGGCGACGAGGCGGCGGTCGCCGGGGGCGTCCTCGCGCACCAGGGCGGCGGCGGCGGTCGCCTCCGGGAGGCGGGCGAGCGCCGCCTCCACCTCGCCCAGCTCGATGCGGTAGCCGCGCACCTTCACCTGGCTGTCGCGCCGGCCGAGGAACTCCAGCTGCCCATCGGCGCGGTGGCGGGCGAGGTCGCCGGTGCGGTAGACCCGCTCCCCCGGCTCGGCGGCGAACGGATGGGGCAGGAAGGCGGCGGCGGTGCGCTCGGGCCGCCCCAGGTAGCCGCGGGCGAGGCCGGCGCCTGCCAGGTACAGCTCGCCGGCCGCGCCGAGCGGCACCGGGCGCAGGCGCTCGTCGAGCAGCAGCGCCGCGGTGCCGGCGATCGGGCGGCCGATCGGCGCCGGGCGCCCGGCGTCCAGGGGGCCGGCGGTCGAGATGGAGAAGGCGGTGTCCAGGGGACCGGTAGCCGTGGCGGCATGGACCGCCGCGGCGCCGCCAGAGCCGGCGACGCCGTCGGAGCCAGCAGAGGTGGCGGAGATCGCGGAACCGGGAGCTCCCCGGCCCGCGGCGAGGAGCGCCGCGGTGGCGTAGGTCGTCGCCTCCGACGGCCCGTAGAGGTTCCACAGCCGCCGGCCGGAGGCGGCGAGGGCGGCCGCGAGCGGCGGCGGGATCGGCTCGCCGGCCAGGTTCACCGTGCGCACCGACGGGGGGAGCGGCTTCGTCCGCACCAGCTCGGCGAGGGCCGAGGGGACGGTGTTGACCAGCGTCACCCGCGCGCTCTGTCCGACCTCCAGGAGGTCGAGCGCGCTGTCGGCGAGCATCACCGTGCCGCCGGTCGCGAGCGGCAGGAACAGCTCGAAGACCGAGAGGTCGAAGCCGAGGGACGTCGAGGCCAGGACGCGCGCCCGCTCCGCTGGCGCGAACGCCTCCTGCGCCCAGGCGAGCAGCGCGGACGCGCTGCGGTGCTCGATCGCCACCCCTTTCGGGCGGCCCGTGGAGCCGGAGGTGTAGATCACGTAGGCCAGGTTCTCGGGGACCGCGAGCGGCGCCCCAGGTGCACCTGGCTCCCCTGGCTCCCCTGGCTCCCCCGGCTCCAACATCGCCAGCGGCCCATCGGCCACGCCCGCCAGCGACTCCCAGCCCGGGTCGAGCGTCAGCCGCTCACCGCTCGCCGGCAGGCGGTCGAGCAGCCACTCCTGGGTGACGACCACCGGCGCGCCGCAGTCGCCGAGCATCAGTGCCAGCCGCTCGTCGGGCTGGGCGGGATCGAGCGGCACGTAGGCCCCTCCCGCCTTGAGCACGCCGAGGAGCGCCACCACCATCTCGAAGGTGCGCTCGACGCAGACGCCGACCGCCACCTCCGGCCCGACCCCCAGCGCGCGCAGCCGCCGCGCCAGGCGGTTCGACAGGCGGTCGAGCTCCGCGTAGGAGAGCGTCTCGCGGTCCGCCTCGACCGCCACGGCGCCGGGGGTCCGCGCCGCCTGCGCCGCGACCAGCCCATCGAGTGTCGCCGCCGGCCGCGTGGCCGGCGCCGCCTCCACGGAGGAGATGACCGGGCCGTCGTTCCACTCGCGGAGCACCTGGTGGCGCTCCGCCTCGCTCGCCATCGGCAGCGCCGAGAGCGGCTGCGCGGGAGCCGCGGCGAGCGCGCCGAGCAGCGTCACGAAGCCCGCCGCCAGGCGCTGCGCCGTGGCGCGGTCGAAGAGGTCGGTGCGGTACTCGAGGACGCCGGCCAGGACGCCGGCGCGAGGGCCGGGGGAGCCGGCAGAGCCCTGCGCGTTATCAGAGCCAGCAGCGCCAGCGAAGCCAGAGGAGCCAGCGAAGCCAGCAGAGCCAGCAGAGCCAGCAGCAGAGCCAACAGAGCCGGCGGCGCCAGCGGCATCGGCGGTGCGGGCGGTGCCGGCGGCGCGGGCGGTACCGGCATCGGCCATCGCCAGGGCGAGGTCGAACTTGACGGTGCCCGTCCCGGCGCCGATCCGCTCCGCCGCCAGGCCGGCAAGGACGGGCGGCGGCGGCTCCCGCTCCAGGTTGAGCAGCACCTGGAAGAGCGGCGTGACCGCGAGGCTGCGCTCCGGCTGCAGCTCCTCGACCAGCTTCTCGAACGGCACGTCCTGGTGCGTGTAGGCGGCGAGCGTCGTCTCGCGCAGCCGGGCGACCAGGCGGCGTCCGGTCGGCCCCTCTGGACCGTCGGCCAGGCTGGCGCGCAGCACCAGGGTGTTGACGAAGAAGCCCACCAGCCCCTCGATCTCGACCCGGTTGCGGTTCGCGACCGGCGTGCCGACCGCGATGTCGGCCGTCCCGCTGTAGCGGCCGAGCAGCTCCCAGAGCGCCGCGGCGAGCACCATGAACGGCGTCGCCCGCTCGGCGCGGGCCAGCGCCGCCACCGCCGCCGAGAGCGCCGGGCCGAGCACCACCGGCACGCGCGCGCCGGCGACGGTGCGCAGCGGCGGGCGCGGGCGGTCGAGCGGCAGCGGCAGCGCCGGCGGCAGGCCGGCCAGCCGCTCGCGCCAGAACGCCATCTGGCGGTCGAGCGCCT
The DNA here is from genome assembly GCA_030150965.1 of Thermoanaerobaculia bacterium. Lineage (GTDB taxonomy): Bacteria > Acidobacteriota > Thermoanaerobaculia > Multivoradales > UBA5704 > JASLEW01. Next base: position 2,999 of record JASLEW010000036.1, read on the forward strand.
CCCCGGAGAGCCAGGCGCGCTGCCAGAGCGCGTAGTCGGCGTACTGCACGGGGAGCGGCGCCAGCGCCGCGGGGGCGCCGCCGTTCGCCTGCCGGTAGTGCGCCGCGAGCTCGCGCCAGACGATGCCGACCGACCAGCCGTCGGCCACGATGTGGTGCAGCGTCAGGAGGAGGGCATGGTCGCCCTCGCCGGCCGCGGGACCGCCGCCGGCCAGGCGGACGAGCGTGGCGCGCAGCAGCGGCCCGCGCGCCAGGTCGAAGCGGAAGCGCGCCTCGGCGGCGGCCAGGCGCAGCAGCTCGGCCTCGCGCCGCGGTGCGGACAGCGCGCCGAGGTCCACCAGGGGGAGGGGGACCGGCCGCGGCGGATCGACGAGCTGCTGCGGCTCCTCGCC
>JASLEW010000064.1 GCA_030150965.1 Thermoanaerobaculia bacterium
TGGTATTCGCTTGCCCTCCGGCTCCCTGGCGGCGTTGCGCCTCCTCACCGTAGTCCCTGCTACGCTTGCGTCGGCGCGCCTGGCCAGGAAGCCGGATTGCGGCGCGACTACCATGCGAACTAACCGTGCGGGACACTAGGCGAAGCAGCCGGCACGCCGCCCCGGACGCACGCGAAAGCCGGGGAGCATCTCCCTGCCGCCGGCAGACGCTCCACCGCCACCGTCCCCGGTGGGCGAGGCAGTGGGGCGTCTGGCAGCGGGCCGCAATCTTGCAGCCGGCGTGCTGCATGGCGACGGTGCCTCTTATCCTCTCGTTCTGGCTCATGGTTGCGGCATACGTCATCCACGTGATCGACGAATCGCTGCTCGGCGGCAGCTTCGTCGAGAAGGTGCAGCAGCACTGGTGGCCCGGGTACTCGTGGACGAAGTTCTTCTGGTTCAATGCCGGGTACTTCGGCATCATGGTCGCGAGCGTCGTCGCCTTCGACGTGGCTGGCGGCCACTGGCTGATCCTGCCGCTCGCCTGGTCGATCGAACGTCTGTGCAACGGCTTCTGGCACGTCTGGTGGGCGATACGTTTCCGCGAGTACTCCCCGGGCTTGGTGAGCAGCCTGCTCATCTGGATGACGACCTACTTCATCGTCCGCTACCGCCCGCCGGCGCCGCCGATCACACCCGACATTCTGTGGCCGGCGGTGCTCCTCGGCCTGGCCGCGGCCGCCTTTCTCTCCTTCTACATCCCCCTGGTCAAGGGAAGAGCGCGGCAGCGGCAGGCGTGAGCGCGGGCGCCGGATCCGGCGGCCACGGACGCGCGCGGTGAGGCCGAGCCGCCCTGGGGCTCAGTGATGCGCCGGCCGGTTGAACAGCTTCCGTAGCTCGTCCTTCGCCTGCTCCAGGACGGCACGCCGCCGCCGCGGGAGCTTCCTGCCGGCACGGTTGAGGTAGAAGGTGAGCATCGACATGGCCGAGCGGTAGGGCTCGCTCTTCCGCCGGCCGCTGGCCTCGGCCGAGCGCTTGAGGGAGGCCGCGATCTGGCGCGGATCGTCGAGGGCGAACACCCCCGGCTCCAGGTCGAGCGCGTTGCTCTCGGTGGTGACTCGTTGCGACCAGCGCCGGGGTTCGGACCTCTCCATGCCTCCGGTTTTTTCAAAAGCGGTGCCACGAGAAAGTGCCACAGGAGGCGAGGCCTGGAGCCGCAGCCGGTGACCGCCGCACTGCCCTGCCGGCGCCGTGGCGGCTCCTCCGCCGTGTGCTACCCTACGCCCTCTTGGCGAGATGCTTAAATGAACGACCGGCCGGGTGGCGCCGGGGTGGCGTCGCCGCCGCGGCCCGGTCCTGAGGATTGTCCCGGCGCGGGCGCCGGAAAGGAGATGCCATGGAACGCAAATCGCCCTTCAAGTTCGACCTCGCGGGTCTGCCGCCACAGGTGGTGGCCAGGGGAGGCACCATCCAGGAGGCCAACCAGGGGAGCTTCCCGGCACTGGCCGGCAACGGGCTCGCCGCCTACCTGCTCGTCCTGCAGCCCGGAGCCGTCCGCATCCCGCACTGGCATCCGGACGCCGCCGAGCTAGATTACTGCCTGGCCGGCAAGGCCCGCATCGGGCTCGGGTTCCCCGACGGCGAATGGCAGCGCTTCGACCTCACCGCCGGGCAGATCGCCATCCTGCCCCAGGGATGGTTCCACTACATCCAGAACGTCGGCGAAGACGCCCTGCGCCTCCTGGTGATCTTCAACAACAGCAACCCCAACGACATCGGCATCTCGATCGGCTTGCAGGCCATCCCCAAGGAGGTCCTGGCCACGACCTTCAACGTGCCGGCCGAGCGCTTCGACGGGCTCGACCGCAACGTGAGCTATATCGCGCCCCAGTAGGAGCCGCCGGCGGACGCCGCGGCGGCCCAGGCGTCCGCGGGATCAGCGGCCCGTTCGCACCGCCCGGCGGCCCCTGTACTCTCCGGCCCGGCGGACGCCCGTGCTTCGCGGTGCGGAGCGGCCGCCGGGGGGAGCCCCTGCTCTCCGGCATCGACCTTGCGTCTTCTTCCTGATGGCCTGACTGGGCCCGGCAGCGGGTGCCGCGGGCGTCACGAATCAAAAATCGGCCACACTATAATCTCCGGAAGCGTCGCCGCGGCCCGCCGCAGCCGCGATGCCCCGCGGCGGCGCGCGGAAGCGGACGCACCGCATTCACCACGCCAGCGCGCCAACCGCTCCAGGATCCGCGGTGCGGCGCCGCCGGGGCCCCGGGCTCCGGCGGCGCCGGCGGCAGCGCTGTCGCCAGGAGGTCCCCTTTTGAGCGTCGCCGATCGCCTCTCGGCGCTCAGCCCGGAGCAGCGTGCGCTGTTCGAGAAGCTGCGCCGGAGCCAGCGCCGGCCGGCGCCGCTCAAGCCGCCGCCGATCCCCCGGGTGAGCGGCCCCACGGCAGAGGGCAGCTGGCCGCTGTCTCTCGACCAGGAGCGCTACTGGTTCATGGAGCAGCTCTACCCCGAGGGGGCGGGGCTGAACATCACCGCCGCCACGCGCATGCGCGGCCCGCTGCCGCCGCGCAGGATCGCCGGCGCGCTCTCCGAGATCGTGCGGCGCCACGCCGCCTGGCGCACCGTCTTCCCGCTCGTCGACGGCAAGCCGGTGCAGCACGTCGCCGCGCCGCGGCCGCAGGCGCTGCCGGTGATCGATCTCGCCGGCCTGCCGCCGCCGCGGCGGGAGGACGAGGCGCTGGCGCTGGTGCGCCAGGACACCGCGGCGCCGTTCGACCTGGCGCGCGGTCCGCTGGTGCGCTCCACCCTGCTGCGCATGGCGCCCGGCGAGCACATCTGCCTGCTGACCATCCATCACCTGGTCACCGATTGGATCTCGTTCCAGATCGCCTGGGGGGAGCTGGCGGCGATCCTGGCCGCCCAGGACGGCCGCGCCGAGAGCGGCGCGAACGACGCGAGCGGCGCGAGCGGCGCCGGCGGCGGGGGCGGGGGCGGGGTGAACGGCCGGCCGGAGCCGGCCGGCCTGCCGGAGCTGCCCGAGCCGCCGGTGCAGTACCCCGACTTCGCGCTCTGGCAGCGCGATTGGCTGCGCGGCGAGGTGCTCGACGGGCTGACCTCCTGGTGGCGCGAGCAGCTGGCCGGCTTTCCGGTGGTGCTCGACCTGCCGGGTGACCGGCCGCGCCCGGCCAACCTGCGCATGCGCGGCGGTCAGCGCCACTTCGCCGCCGGCCGCGAGCTGGCGGACGGTCTGCGCGGGCTGGCGCGGCAGGAGGGGGCGACGCTCTTCATGCTCGTCCTCGCGGCCACCGCCGCGCTGCTGCACCGCGACTCGGGGCAGGCGCGGATGGTCCTCGGCGCCAACAACGCCAACCGCAACCGGCCGGAGATCGAGACCGTCCTCGGGTGCTTCCTCACCCAGGTCGCCTTCGCCATCGACCTCGAAGGCGATCCGACCTTCCGCGAGCTGCTGGCGCGCGCCCGCCGGGCGGCGCTCGGCGCCTACGCCCACCAGGATCTGCCCTTCGGGCTGCTGGTGCAGGCGCTGCAGCTGGAGCGCGACGCCAGCCGCCAGCCGCTGATCCAGACGCTGGTGCAGGTGCTCGACGGCCAGTACTCGAAGCAGCAGTTCGGCAGCACGCGGTTCGAGGCGGTGGACTCCTACGACGGCAGGTCGCGCTACGACCTGATGCTCACGGTCTACGACTTTCCGGATGCGCTCCTGGGCTCGCTGGAGTACGACGCCGACCTGTTCGACGCCGCGACCACGCTGCGCCGCATCGAGCGCTTCCTGGCGCAGGCCGCGGCGGTCGCGGCCGACCCGGATCTCCGCCTCTCGGACCTGCCGGTCCTCACCGCC
>JASLEW010000973.1 GCA_030150965.1 Thermoanaerobaculia bacterium
ACGAGGCGCGCGAGGCCGGCGACCGTCGGCTCGCTGAAGAGGCTGGCGAGCGGCAGCTCGACCCCGAAGCTGCGCGTGAGGCGCGCCACGACGCGGGTGGCGAGCAGCGAGTGGCCGCCAAGATCGAAGAAGTCCTCCGCCGGGCCGACCTCCTCCCGCCCCAGCACCTCGCACCAGATCCCGGCGACGATCTCGGCAATTGGATCGAGTGGATCGACTGGATCGAGTGAATCGAGCGGATGCCGCGGATCGAGCCGGCGGAGCGGGCCGGCCGGGGCGGCGGGATCGCCCAGACCGGCAAGGCCGAGCGAGCCGGACCGCCCGGCCGGAGTGGCGGCGGCGCGCCCGCGCGGCGTCCTGCCGGCGGCAGCCGTGAACGGTGCGGAGGCCGCTGGCGAGCCGGCCAGCGCGGCGAGGCGCCGGCGGTCCACCTTGCCGCTCGCCGCGACCGGCAGCTCGGCCAGCATGATGTAGCGCGCCGGCACCATCGCCTCGGGCAGCCGGCGGCGCAGGAAGGCGCGCAGCTCGGCCGGATCGGCGCCGGGCGCCACGACGCAGGCGACGAGGGCGGTGTCGGCGCCGGCGCGGTGCAGGACGACCGCCGCCGCGCGCACGCCGGGATGGGCGCCGAGCGCCGCCTCGATCTCCCCGGGCTCGATGCGCACGCCGCGCACCTTGACCTGCCCGTCGGTGCGCCCGAGGAACTGCAGGCGCCCGTCGGCCAGCGCGCGGACGCGGTCGCCGGTGCGGTAGAGGCGGCTCCCCGGGATGCCGCTCCACGGATCGGGGAGGAAGCTCTCGGCGGTGCGGTCGGGCAATCCCAGGTAGCCGCGCGCGAGCCGCGAGCCGCCCAGCAGCAGCTCGCCGGCGGTGCCGATCGGCACCGGCCGTAGGCCGGCGTCCGCGCCAGCGGCGACGTAGCCAGTGGCGCCGAAGAGGGGACGGCCGATCGGCGTCTCCCAGGCGCGGGAGGGAAGCCGCAGATCGGCGGCCGTGGCCACGATCGTCGCCTCGGTCGGGCCGTAGGTGTTGAGCAGGCGGACGCCGCGGCCGACCCGGCGCCGCCACGCCGCGAGCGCCGGCGGGTGCAGCGCCTCGCCGCCGATGACCACCAGCCGCACCGCCGCCGGCAGCGCCAGCCCGTCCTCATCGAGCCGCGCCGCCAGCTCGTGCCAGTAGGCCATCGGCAGATCGAGCACGGTGATCCCCAGGCGCGCGCTGGCCGACAGCAGCTCGCCGGCCGACGCGAGCGGCGCGCCCATGGCGGCCGTCGCGGCCGTCGTGGCTGTCGCGCCCGTCGTGCCCATAGGTACCGGCGTTGCGGAGCGCAGCACCAGCGTCGCGCCGCGCGTCAGGGTGCAGAAGATCTCCTCGGCGCTGGCGTCGAAGCGCAGCGAGGCGAAGTGCAGCAGCCGGTCGCCGGGGCCGAGCGCGAGCTCGGCTCCCGCCTCGATGGCGTAGCGCGACAGCGCGGCACGGCCGATGACCACCCCCTTCGGCGTGCCGGTCGAGCCGGAGGTGAAGAGCAGGTAGGCCGGGTGGCCGCCGGCCGGCGCGGCCGGCGCGGATGCCGAAGCTGCCGCGGCTGCCGGATCGGCCGGCCCCCGCGCGGCCTCCCGTGCCAGCTCCTCCCAGCTCAGGCCGTCCCAGCCGCCGGGCGGCCGGGTGCCGGCGCCCAGCACGACGACCGGCCGGGCGGCGCCCAGGATGTGAAGCATCCTTTCCGCGGGCTCGGCGGGATCGAGCCCCAGGTAGGCGCCTCCAGCCTCCAACACGCCGAGCACCGCGGCGAGCATCTCGACCGTCGGGTGCGCCATGATGCCGACGACGCGCTCCGGCCCCACGCCGCGCGCCGCGAGCAGGCGGGCGACCCGGCGGGCGCGGTCGAGCAGCCCGCGGTAGGTGACGGCCAGACCGTCCGCCGCCACCGCCACCGCCTCGGGCGCCCGCGCGGCGTGCTCCGCGATGCGGCGCATCAGGTCCGGCGGCCCGTCCTCCGGCGCCGGCGGCACCACCTCCGGGGCCGGCGGCCCCATCGACGCCGGCACCGCCGCCGGCTCGGCCTTCATCGACGGCGCCTGCACCACCAGCGACCCCGCGCCGCTCCACTCGACGAGCAGCTGATGGCGCTCGGCGCCCGAGAGGAGGGGCAGGTCGCCGAGCGGCGTCTCCGGCGCGCGCGCCGCCGCCGCGAGGAGATTTTCCAGGTGACGCGCGAGCCGCACGATCGAGGCGCCGTCGAAGAGATCGGCCGCGTACTCGAAGGCCGCCTCGATGCCGCCCGCGGCGCGCAGCATCAGCGATAGCTCGAACTGCGCGCCCCCCGGCTCGGTGGGCCAGGGCTCGACGGCGAGGCCGGGCAGGCGCGGCTCCGGCAGCGCCGCGTTCTGCAACACCAGGAGCGCCTGGACGACCGGCGGGCGCGAGCGGTCGCGCTCCGGCGCCAGCGCCGCGACCAGGCGCTCGAAGGGCACGCGGCGGTGGGCGAAGGCGGTCAGGGCGGTTCCCCGCACCCGCGCCAGGAGCGCCGCGAACGACGCCGGCTCGGGGGCCAGGTCGGCGCGCAGGGCGAGGGTGTTGACCAGGCAGCCGACGACCCCCTCCAGCTCCGGCCGGTCGCGCTCGGCCATCACCGTGCCGACCGCGAAGTCGTCCTGCCCGGCGGTGCGGGCGAGGAGCGCCTCGAAGCCCGCGAGGAGCGTCATGAAGAGCGTCGCGCCGTGCTGCCGCGCCAGCGCGTCCAGGCTCGCCGCCAGCTCGGCCGGGTAGCGGAGGCGCAGCGTCGCGCCGCGCACGCTCCCCTCGGCCGGGCGCGGCCGGTCGGCCGGCAGGTCGAGCGGCGGCACCGCGCGCAGCCGCTCCGCCCACGCCGCGACCTCCTCCCCGGGCACCGCGCCCGGGCCGCGCTCCCAGACCGCGTGGTCGGCGGCCTGCACCGGCAGCGGCGGCAGTGCCGCGGCGCGGCCGGCGAGCGCCGCCGCGTAGAGCTCGCCCAGCTCACGCAGCAGGATGCCGAGCGACCAGAGGTCGCCCACGATGTGATGCAGGGTCAGCAGCAGCAGCCGGTCGTCCGCCGCCAGCCGCACGAGCGCGGCGCGGAAGAGGGGGCCACGAGCGAGGTCGAACGGCCGCCGCGCCTCGCCGCGGGCGAGGCGCCGAGCCTCCGCTTCCGCCCCATCGCCGAGAGCGGAGAGGTCGGCCTCCGGGAGCCTGGCGGCCGGCGGTGTCAGCGGCGCCGGCGGCACCGGGAGCGGGGGCGCGATGCGCTGCCGCGGCTCGCCGTCGATCTCCACGATCGTGGTGCGCAGCGCCTCGTGGCGGGCGGCGAGCGCGGCGAGGGCCGCGGCCAGGACGGCGGGGTCGAGCGGCCCGCGCAGGCGGAGGGCCAGCGGCATCCCGTGGAGTGAGCCGTGGAGCGCGCCCTGGGCCGGGCCGCCGGCGCCGAGCCGCTCCAGGAACCAGATCCGCTCCTGCGCCAGCGACAGCGGCAGCAGGCCGCCGCGCGGCACGGGCGCGACAGCCGGCGCGCCCGCCCTGCCGTCCCGCTCCAGGCGCAGCGCCAGGTCGCACAGCCGCCGCTCCTCGAAGAGGGCGGCGACCGGCAGCTCGACGCCGAGCGTCTCGCGCACCCGCGCCACCACCCGCGTGGCCTGGAGCGAGTGGCCGCCCAGCTCGAAGAACCCGGCCTCGCGGCCGACCTCCGCGACGTTCAGCAGCTCGCCCCAGATGCGCGCCAGCAGCTCCTCGACCGGGCCGCGCGGCGCCTCCTCCGGCGCCGCGGCGCGGCGCGGCGGCGAGGGGAGGCGGCGGCGGTCCACCTTGCCGTGGGCGGTGCGCGGCAGGGCGGGGACGATGGTGATCCAGGACGGGACGAGGGCCGGCGGCAACCGCCGCGCGAGCGCCGCGCGCAACGCCGTGGCCGGGGCGGCCGGCACGGCGGACGTCTCCGGGACCACCGCCCAGGCGACGAGCGCGCCGTCGCGCGCCTCGACCGCCGCCTCGCGCACGCAGGGGACGGCGAGCAGCGCCACCTCGACCTCGCCGGGCTCGATGCGGAAGCCGCGCACCTTCACCTGCCGGTCGAGCCGGCCGCGGTAGTCGAGCTCGCCGCCCGGCAGCAGCGCCGCGCGGTCGCCGGTGCGGTACATCCGCGCCCCCGGCTCGGCAGCAAACGGATCGGGGACGAAGCGCTCGGCCGTCAGCTCCGGCCGGCCGAGGTAGCCGCGCGCCACGCTCGGCCCGCCGAGGCAGAGCTCGCCGGAGACGCCGAGCGGCACCGGGCGGCGCTCGGCGTCCACGACGAAGGCGCGGGAGCCGGCGACCGGCCGGCCGATCGTCGGCTCGGCGGCGCCCGGCGCCACCGCCGTCCCCGTCGAGTAGGTGGTGTCCTCGGAGGGGCCGTAGAGGTTCCACACCCGCGCGATCCCCGCCGCGTACAGGCGCTCGGCGAGGCTGCGGCGCAGCGGCTCGCCGGCGAGGGCGACCGTGCGCACGCCGGCCGGCAGCGGCGCCAGCTCCAGGGCGCCGGCGAGCGCCGAGGGCACGGTGTTGACCAGCCGCACCGCGCCGCGCGCCGGCAGGCCGGCCAGCGCCAGGATGCTCTCCGCCAGGATGACCGTGCCGCCGTGGGCGAGCGGCGCGAACAGCTCGAAGACCGAGAGGTCGAAGGTGAGGGCGGTCGAGGCGAGCATCCCCGCAAGCTCCTCGGGGCCGAACGCCTCTCCCGCCCAGCCGACCAGCTCCAGCGCGCTGCCGTGCTCGATGCCGACCCCCTTGGGCAGGCCGGTCGAGCCCGAGGTGTAGATGGCGTAGGCCAGGTTGCGCCGGCCGGAGAGCGGCGCCGGGCGGTGCGCCGGCCGGAGCGCGATGGCCGCCGCGTCGCGATCGACCGCCACCGCCCACGCCGCCAGCGCTCCGAGCTTGGGCAGGAGCGCCTCACGGCTCACCACCCAGCCGGCTCCCGCGTCCGTCAGGAGGAGCGCCAGGCGCTCCGGCGGGTGGGCCGGATCGAGCGGCAGATAGGCGGCGCCGGCCTTGAGCGCCGCGAGCAGCGCCACGACCACCGCCGCCGACCGTTCGAGGCAGACGCCGACGAAGCGCTCCGGCCCGGCGCCCAGGGCGCGCAGGTGGTGCGCCAGGCGGTTGGCGCGCTCTTCGAGGCCGCGGTAGGAGAGCCGCGCCATGCCGTCGATCAGCGCCACGGCGTCCGGCCGGACGTCGGCCTGGCGCTCGAACGGCTGGTGCAGCCGCTCGTGCAGCCGCTCGGCGGCGGCCACTCCGAGCGGGCGGTCGTTCACCTCGTGCAGGGCCTGGTGCCGCTCGGCGGCGGAGAGCCAGGGGAGGGCGTGGACCGGCGCCTCCGGCCGCGCCGCGGCGCCGGCGAGGAGGGTGTCGAGCGCCGCCGCCCAGCGCCCGACCGTCGTGCGATCGAAAAGCGCGGTGCGGAAGTCGAGCGCCATCACCAGCTCCTCGCCCTCAGCGTCCCGGTCCCCGATGAGATCGCCGATGGTGAGCTTGAGATCGACCTGCGCGTCCCCAGGCGGCAGCGCGGCCTGCTCCAGGTCGAGGCCGCCCAGCCGCAGGCGCCCGCCGCCGCTGCCACCCCTCCCACCGGCGGCGGCGAAGGCGAAATGCACCAGCCCCGCGAAGCCGGGCGGCGGCCGGTGGAGCACGATCATCGCGCGCGGCAGCGGCGCCGGCTCGTCCGGCGCCGCCTCGCGCAGCAGCTCGACCAGGCGCGGCAGCGGCATCTCCTGGTGGTCGAGCGCGCCGACCACCCGCGCCCGCGTCCGCTCGACGAGGGCGGCGAAGGAGGGGGCGCCCGCGAGGTCGCCGCGCAGCAGCACCAGGTTGGTGAGGTAGCCGACGCACCCGCCGACCCCCGGCGGGCCGGCGGAGCGGCCGGCGACCGGCGAGGAGACCAGCACGTCGGTCTCGCCGGTCAGCCGCGAGAGGAGGAGCTGGAAGGCGGCGAGGAGCGCGGTGAAGAGCGTCGCGCCACGCTCGCGCGCCACCCGGCGCACTGCCAGGGCGGTCTCCCGCCGCGGCCTCCAGCCCACCGTGCCGCCCCGCCGCCCCGCGGCATCGGTGTCGCCGGAGAGCGGCAGCCCCGGACGGTCGGCTGGCAGGTCGAGGGCCGGAGGCAGCGCCGCGAGCTGCTCCCGCCAGTAGGCCCACAGCCGCTCGCCCGGGGCGCCATCGAGCTTCGCGGCGCGGGCGCGGACGGCGCGCGAGACCGGGAGGGCCGGCGCCGCGAAAACGCCGTGGCCGCCCGTGGCGGCGAGACTCGCCGCCGTGGCGTCCGGCGCGCAGCCCGCGGCGGCGTCCGGATCACGGCCCGCGGCGCTGCCCGCATCGCCGGGCGCACCGCCAGGCTCGCCGCTGGGCGCATCGCCAGGCTCGCCGCCAGGCGCGTCGCCACGCCCGCCGCCGGGCGCATCGCCAGGCACGCCGCCGGGCGCATCGCCGAACGCACCGCCGGGCGCATCGCTGCTCGCGGCGCCACCCGCATCTAGGGCCTTGGCGCCACCTTCGGCGGCGGGCGCCAGGAGCGCCGCGAGCTCGCGCGCCAGGACCGAGAGCGACCAGAAGTCGGCGACCAGGTGATGGAAGACGACGACCAGGAGCGGCTCGCCGCCGGTCTGGAAGAGCGCGGCGCGCACCAGCGGCCCGCGCTCGACGTCGAACGGGCGGAATGCCTCCTCCTCGACCCGCGCCGCCAGCTCCGCCGCGCTCCACGCCGCCGCCTCGTGCACGGCTAACGGCGCCGCGGCGTGCGGCAGGACCCGCCGCACCGCTTCGCCCCCGATACGCGGAAACCCGGTGCGCAGCGCCTCGTGGCGGTCGATCAGCGCCTGGAACGCGGTGCGCAGCGCCGGGACGCTCACCTCCCCGTGCAGGCGGGAGACCGAGGGCAGGTGGTAGGCGGTGCTCCGCGGCGCCAGCCGGTCGAGCAGCAGCAGCGCGTGCTCGTTGTGGGAGACGAGCCGCTCCGCGACGGCTGTTTGCCGGGGCTCGGCGGACACGGCGGTATCGGCGGCATGGGCGGTGTCGGCAGCATGGGCGGCATGGGCGGCCACGATCCGCCGCGCCAGCTCCGCCACCCCCGCGCCTTCGAAGAGCATGGGCAGCTCGATCGCCGCGCCCAGCTCCTCCTCGACGGCGTGCACCAGCTCCATCGCGGCGAGGGAGTCCATGCCCAGCGCGAGGAGCGGGCGGTCGGATGTCACCGCCTCCGGGGCGACGCCCAGAGCCCGCGCCGCCAGCTCCCTGACCTTCGCCTCGACGGCGGACAGCCACGCGCCGCCGTCCTCCGCCTCGGCCGTCACCTGCGCGTGGGTGGTGGCTTGCGCCACACCTGGCCTCTCCTCTGTCGCCCCGGCGTGCGGTACGAGGGCGGGGGAGCCGCCGGACGCGGAGCTCTCGATCTGCCGCGGGTGGAGGCTGCTCCCGCGCAGGACGATCAGGTCCTTGGGGCAGCCGCTCATTGCCGCCCCTCCGACGCCGCCGGGCCGGTGCCCTGGCCCTCCGCCGCCGCCGCGCCGCCACCGCCGATGCGGGCGCGCAGCAGGCCGGCCAGCACCTCGACGTGCGGCGGGCGGACGATCGTGTAGTGCTCGCAGGCGATCCGCTCGACGGTCAAGCCGCCCTGGACGAGCGGCGTCCAGGCGTCCTCGGGCGGCGCCCCGGCGTCAGCCTGCACCTCCCTTTCCTCTCCTTCCGCGGGCTCGGCCACGACGAACAGCGCCGCGCCCGGGTAGGGGGCCGGCACGTAGGCGCGCATCGCCTGCTGTGCGGCGCGGAAGACGGCGAACAGTCCCTCGGCCTCGGGCAGGCCGATGTCGGGCGGCAGCAGGTGCGCGGCCTGCGCCGCCGCGACCACCCGCCGCAGCCGGTCGTCCGCCGGGATGCGCCGCAGGTCGGCCGGCGAGACACTGACCTTCTGCCCGGAGAGGGCGGCGAGGTCGCGCGCGAACCAGGCCATCAGATCGACCTCCTCCTCCTCCCACGCCGCCTGGACGCCGGGCGGCGGCACGTCGATCAGGGCGAGGAGCGCCACCTCCTGGCCGGCGGCGGCGAGCTGGCGCGCCATCTCGAAGGCCACCACGGCGCCGAGCGACCAGCCGCCCAGGTGATAGGGGCCGTGCGGCTGGGCCTCGCGCAGCGCCCGCACGTAGAGCGCCGCGAGCGCCGGCAGCTCCCTGGGCGTGCCGGCATCGACCTCGGGGAGCTGGAGGCCGTAGAACGGCTGCTCTGGCCCCAGGGCGCGCGCCAGGTCGGCGTAGCAGAGGACGTTGCCACCCGCCGGATGGACGCAGAAAAACGGCAGCCAGCTGCCGGCGCTGCCGGAAGCAGGGGCGGTGATCGCGACCAGCGGCTCGCGCGGCGGCAGCCCCCCCTCGCGGCGCAGCAGCGCGGCCAGATTCTCGACCGTCCCCGCCTGGAACAGGCTGGCGAGCGGCAGCTCGCGCCCGAACTGCTCGCGGATGCGCGCCATGAGCGGCACCGCGAGCAGCGAGTGGCCGCCGAGCTTGAAGAAGCCGTCGCGCACGCCGACCGGGCGGACGTCGAGCACCTCCTCCCACAGCCGGACGAGCCGCAGCTCCAGGAGGTCGCGCGGCCCGATCGGCCCCGTCGCGCCGGCCTGCTCCGGCTCGGGCAGGGCGCCCGGGTCGAGCTTGCCGCCGGCGGTGCGCGGCAGCGCGGCGAGCGGCACGAACGCCGCCGGCACCATGAAGTCGGGCAGCCGGTCGCGCAGGAAGGTGCGCAGCTCGGCCGGGGTGGGCGCGGGCGGGGCGGCGACCCAGTAGGCGACGATGCGGCGCTCGCCCGCCGCGCCGCCGCCGCGGTCGGTGGCCGCACCGTGACCGGCGCCCCTGGCTCCCATGGCGCCGCCAGCACTGCCGGCGCCTCCGGGACCAGGGGCTCCAGCGCTGCTCTCGCCGGCAGCGCTGCCAGCACTGCCGACACTGCCGCCACCCTCGGCGTCGGAACCCCGGACCACCACCGCCACCTCGCGCACCGCGGGATGGGCGGCGAGCGCCGCCTCCACCTCGCCCAGGTCGATGCGGAAGCCGCGCACCCGGACCTGCCGGCCGCCGCCGCCCAGCAGATGGAGGCGGCCGTCCGGCAGGTGGCGCACCAGGTCGCCGGTGCTTAGGAGGCGTGACCCCGGCGCGCTGCGCCGGCCGCTCCAGGGGTCGGGCAGGAACCGCTCGGCGGTGCTCGCCGGATCGCCGTGGTAGCCGCGCGCGAGGCCGGAGCCCCCCAGGCACAGCTCTCCCACCGAACCCAGGGGCACCGGATCGAGCGCCCCGTCGAGGACGTAGGCGGCGGTGCCCGCAACGGGCCGGCCGATCGGCAGCCTCGCTCTGGACACTTCAAGCACTCCGGACGTGCCGGGTGCAGCAGGGGCTCCGGACCTGGCAGGAGTCCCACGTGATCCCGGCGCTCCCTCTCCCTCCGGAGCTCCTGGCCCCTGCTGACTTCTCGACTTGGCCAGGCCCCCCGGCGCTCCCTCTCCCTCCGTGGAGCCTGGAGCTCCCGGATTTCCCCGTTCCCCTGGATCTCCCGGCACGCCCGGCGTCAGCGGCATCCCCTGCCGCGGCAGCGCCGCCGCCACGGCCACCGGCGCCTCCGCCGCGCCGTAGAGGTTGCGCACCGCGGGCGCTGCGGGGAGCGCCGCCAGCCGCTCGGCAAGCGCTGCCGGCAGCGCCTCGCCGGTCAGGTGGAGGCTGCGCAGCGCCGCCGGCAGGGCGCCGAGCCGCGCGATCTCGGCGACCGCGGACGGGAGTCCGCTCACCGCCGTCACCCGCTCGCGATCGTCCGCGGCCAGGAGGTCGAGCGCGTTCTCGACCACCAGCAGCGTGCCGCCGTGGGCCAGCGGCACCAGGATCTCGAAGAGCGCGAGAGCGGAGCCGAGCGGCGCCGCGGCGAGCGCCAGCGCCATGTCCTCGGCGGCGACCCAGCCGCCGGTCGCGTCGAGCAGGGCCGCCACCGCGGCATGGGGCACCGCGACCGCCGTGGGCGCCCCGGTCGAGCCCGAGGTAAGGAGGATGCAGGCGAGCGCCTGCGGGGGCACGGCGACGCCAAGCGGGCCGTCGTCCTCGTCGGCGAAGGAGTCCCAGCTGCCGTCCAGCGGAACAACCTCGACGTGGGAAACCGAGGCGCCCGCCGTGGCCCCGTTCGCCGCGGCATCGCCCTCCCCACCGGCCCCACCGGCCGCGCCTCGCTCACCGGCCGCTCCCGCCGGATCCCCCGTGCCGGTCCTGTCTCTGCCGCTCGCGGCGCCGCCCGCCTTGGGCAGCCGGTCGGTCAGCCACTCGTGGGCGACGACGACCGGTGCCGCGGACCCGGCGAGCGCCCCGAGGGTGGCCGCCAGGCGGGCCGGAGGCAGCGCCGGATCGAGCGGCACGCAGGGGCTTCCGGCCTTGAGCGCCGCGAGCAGGGCGACGACCATCTCCAGCGAGCGGTCGAGGAGGAGCGCCACCGGCACCTCGGGCCCGGCGCCGGCGCGGCGCAGGCGGCGCGCGAGCCGGTTCGCCAGCGCCTCGACCTCGCCGTAGCGCAGCTCCTCTCCGGCGAAGCGCACCGCGGGGCGCTCCGGCGTCCGCGTCGCCTGCGCCGCGAAGCGCTCGTGCGCCGGGGCCACGAAGCGCTCGTCCGCGGGCGCCGCGAGGCGCTCGTGCGCGGGTTCCGATAGCGCCGCCGACACCGCCGCGCCGGCGCCATCCCTCCCATCGGCCGAGCTGGCCCAACCGGCGCCGTCGTTCCACTCGGCGAGCAGCTGCTGGCGCTCGGCCGGGGCGAGCGCCGAGAGCGCCGAGAGCGGCGCCTCCGGCCGCGCGGCGGCGGCTTCGAGCAGCGCCGCGAAGCGGCCGGCCAGGCGAGCGGCGGTGGTCCGGTCGAAGAGATCCGCCGCGTATTCGAGCGCGCCGCCGATCAACCCGCCGGCCTCCTGGAGCGCCAGCGTCAGGTCGAACTTCGCGCCCGCCCCGCCGGCCGGCAGCTGGCGCAGGCTCAGCTCGGCCACCTCGGCGGCGGCAAGCGGCAGGTTCTGCAGCACCAGCATCACCTGGAAGAGCGGCGTGTGGCTCAGGCTCCGCTGCGGCTCGACCGCCTCGACCAGGCGCTCGAACGGCAGCTCCTGGTGCGACTGCGCATCGAGCACCGTCTCGCGCAGCCGCGCCAGGAGATCGGTGAACGGCGGGTCGCCGCGCAGGTCCGCCGCCAGCACCAGGGTGTTGACGAAGAAGCCGATCAGCCCCTCGATCTCCTGGTGGCCGCGGCCGGCGATCGGCGAGCCGACCGCGAAGCGCTCCTCCCCCGCGGCCCGGCCGAGCAGCAGCGCGAAGCCGGCAAGCGTGGTCATGAACAGCGTCGCCCCCTGGCGGCGGCCGAGGGCGTGCAGCGCCGCGGCGAGCCCCGCGGGCAGGACGAAGGAGACGGCGGCGCCGCGGAAGCTCTGCACCGGCGGGCGCGGCCGGTCGGCCGGCAGCGCCAGGAGCGGCGGCAGATCGGCCAGCCGGCCGCGCCAGTGCGCGATCTCGGCGGCGAGCACGGCGCCCGCCAGGAACCGCCGCTGCCACCGCGCGTAGTCGCTGTAGCGCACCGGCAGCTCGGGCAGCGTGGCCGGGCGCCCCGCCAGCGCCGCGGCGTAGAGCGCCGCCGCCTCGGTCGTCAGGATCGCCATCGACCAGCCGTCGCTCGCGATGTGGTGCACCGTCGCCGCCAGACGGTGCAGCCCGGGTGCGAGGCGCAGCAGCAGGAGGCGCAGCACCGGGCCGGCCGCGAGGTCGAACGGGCGGACGGCCTCCGCCGCCGCCAGCCGCTCCGCCACCCGGGCGCGGGCGGCGCCGGCCCCCAGGGCCGAGAGATCGACGCACGGCAGCGCGACGGCAGCGGCGGGGGTGGCGGGAGCGATGCGCTGGAACGGCTCGCCGCGCACCGCGCCGTAGGTCGTGCGCAGCGTCTCGTGGCGCGCGACGACCCCCGACAGCGCGGCGGCGAGCGCCGGCACCGAGAGCGGCCCGGCGATCTCCAGGACGAACGGGATGTTGTAGACCGCCGAGCCGGGCGCCAGGCGGTCGAGCAGCCACAGCCGCTGCTGGGCGAAGGAGAGCGGCTGGCGCTCCTCGGCCTCCGCGCCGCGGGGGCCCGGGGCACCGGCAGGGGTGGCAGTGCCCTCGGGCCAAGGGCCGGCCGTGCCCGCCGGCGCAGCGGCGGCGGAGCTCTCGGGCGCAGGGCCGCCAGAG
>JASLEW010000159.1 GCA_030150965.1 Thermoanaerobaculia bacterium
TTCCACTGCGCCAGCGGCGCCGGGCTGGCGCAGTGGAAGCAGCGCGCGGCGGCGGCGGCGGTGCTCGGCCCCAAGGTGCGCGGCCTTCATGCGCTGGCCGGCGCGCTGGTTCAGGCCAGGGCGCCCGTCGGGCCACTACCCGAGGGTGGGGCGCTGGCCAGGGCGAAGGCCGGAGCGCAGGCCGGGGCGCCGGTTGAAGCACAACCCGAGGCCGGGACGCCGGCCAGGCCGGAGGGTGGAGCGCCGGCCGGGCTGACGGCCGAGGGATCTGCCGACGCACCGGCGGAAGCCCCGCTCGATCTCCTATTGCTCTGTGGGTCGAGCCTGGGCGCCACCGGCGGCTTCGGCCAGGTCGATACCAGCGCCGCCGCGGCGTTCCTCTCGGCCTATGCCGAGGCGGCGATGGCGCGGCCGGACCCGCCCGCGGCGCTGGTGCAGACGATCGATTGGGGCTTCTTCCGCTGGCAGCCGGTGGGCGGCGGCGACGCGCTCGCGGCGCAGCTCGCCGCCGGCCTCGACGCCTACGGCATCGGCGCCGCGGAGATGACCGAGGTGGTGGAGCGGGCGCTGGCCGGCGGCCTGCCGCGCCTCCTGGTCTCGACGCGCGACTTCGCGGCGGTCGCCTCCGACCTCGACGCCTGGAGCGCGGCGGGGCTGGCGGCGAGCCTGGAGGCGGCGCCGGCCGGCGCGTTCCACCCGCGCCCCGAGCTGAGCGCCGAGTACGTGGCGCCGCGCGGCCCGGTCGAGGAGGCCATCGCCGAGGTCTGGCAGGACGCCTTCGGCATCGAGCGGATCGGCGCCCTGGACGACTTCTTCGAGCTGGCCGGCAACTCGCTGCTCGCCATCCAGATCGTCACCCGGCTCTCCACCCGGCTGGGCGTCCAGCTGCCGATGGTGGCCCTCCTGGAGACGCCGACGATCGCCGCGCTCGCCGCCCGGGTCGAAGGTGAGCGCGCGGCGGGCGCCGCCGCGCCGGAGCCTGCGGATGCCGAGATGGAGCGCCTGCTGCGCGAGATCGAGGCGATGAGCCTGGACGAGGCCCGGCAGCGGCTCGAAAGCGGCGACGGGGTCGGTGACCATGACGGCGAGGGCGTGTCCCGGCCGGTCGGCACCGAGGTGGAGACGGCGTGAGCGTCCACGACATCGAGTCGCGCATCGCCGTCCTGCCGCCCGAGAAGCGGGCGCTGTTCGAGCGCGAGCTGCGGCGCAAACAGGAGGCGGCCGAGGCGCGGGAAAGCGCAGTCGCTCCTGCCGCGCCGGAGAGCGCCGTCCCTCCGGCGGCGGCGGTGCCGATCCCGCGCCGCGCGCCGTCGGAGCTTTGCCCGCTGTCGGTGGACCAGGAGCGGCTGTGGTTCATCCAGCAGCTCGACCTCGACAGCCCGATCTACAACATCTACGGCGCCGACCGCTTCCGCGGGCCGCTCGCGGTCGCCGCCCTGTCGCGCGCGCTCGCCGAGGTGGTGCGGCGGCACGAGGTGCTGCGCACCGTCTTCGAGACCTTCGACGGGCGGCCGATGCAGCGCATCGTGCGCCAGCTGCCGGCGGGCTTCCCGTTGGTGGACCTCTCCGCCCTGCCCGAGGCGCGGCGGCTGCCGGAGGGGGAGCGCGTCGCCGCGCGGACGGTGCGCGCCCCGTTCCGCCTCGACCGCCTGCCGCTCTTCCGCACCCTGCTCGTCCGCCTCGACGAGCAGGACCACATCTGCCCGATCGCCATCCATCACATCGTCACCGATTGGATCTCCTACTACGCGATGGAGGGGGAGCTGATCCAGATCTACCAGGCGCTGCGCCGCGGCCTGCCGTCGCCGCTCCCCGAGCCGGCGCTGCAGTTCGCCGACTTCGCGCTGTGGCAGCGCGAGCGCCTGGCCGACGACGCGCTGATGGCGGAGCAGCTCGGCTACTGGCGGCGCCAGCTCGCCGGCGCGCCCGACCTGCTGCCGCTGCCGACCGACCGGCCGCGCCCGCCGGTGCAGACGCCCTGGGGGTCGCGGCGGCGCTTCGGCATCGGCAGGGCGCGCTCGGAGGCGTTCCGCGCCTTCGCCCAGCGCCAGGGGGTGACGCTCTTCGTCGCCGGCCTGGCGCTGTTCAAGGCCCTCCTGGTGCGCCTCTCGGGCCAGGAGAAGCTGATCGTCGGCACGCCCATGGCCTACCGCCAGGGGCCGGAGATGCAGGGGGTGCTGGGTTTCTTCCTCAATCAGCTGGCGCTCTACACCGACCTCTCCGGCAACCCGCCGTTCCACGAGGCGGTGCGGCGGGAGCACGCCGTGGCGCTCGCCGCCTACGCCCACCAGGACCTGCCGTTCGCCCGCCTGGTCGAGGAGCTGCGGCCGGAGCGCGACCTGTCGCGCATCCCGTTCACCCAGGTCGTCTTCCTGCTGCTCAACCCGCACCAGCTCGGCCGGCCGGAGGTCGGCGACTTCCAGGCGGAGGCGTTCTGGGTCGATGCGCAGCGCACCCAGTTCGACATGACCTTCTCGCTCTGGGACCACCCGGGCGGGCTCACCGGCTGGCTGGAGTACAACACCGACCTGTTCGACGGCACGACCATCGACCGCTGGAAGGAGCACCTGCGGCATCTCCTGGCCGCCGCGCTCGCCGACCCGGAGCGCCGCCTCTGGGACCTGCCGCTCCTCGGTCCGGCCGAGCTGCACCAGCTGCGCTGCGAATGGGGCGCGGGGCCGCACCGGCCGGAGCCCGCCGCCACCGTCCCCGAGCAGCTCGCCCGCCAGGCGGCGCGCACGCCCGACGCGCTCGCCGTCGCCTGGCAGGACCGGCGCCTCACCTACCGCGAGCTGGCGGGGATGGCGGACCGGCTGGCCCGCCGGCTGCGCGCGCTGGAGGTGGGGAGCGACACGGTGGTCGGCCTCTGCCTGCCGCGCTCGCCCGAGATGGTGGCGGCGCTCCTGGGCATCCTCGCCGCGGGCGGCGCCTACCTGCCGCTCGATCCCGCGCACCCGCCGGCGCGCCTCGCCGCGCTGCTCGCCGAGAGCGGCGCCCGCGCCGTCGTCGGCAACGCCGCGGGCCTGGCCGCGCTGTCCGCGGAAGGCGGCGGCCTGCCGCTGCCGGCGGTCCTGATCGATCCGGGCTTCGCGTCGCTCCAGGTGCTGCCGGCTTCCCGGGAGATGCCGCCAGCCGCAGTGCCCCCGGCGGCCGCTGAGCCGGGCGCCTCCGCTCCATCCGGGCCGCTCGCTCCATCCGGGCCGCTCGCTCCTTCCGGGCCGCCCGTTCCGTCCGGGCCGCCCGTTCCGTCCAGGCCGCTCGCTCCGTCCGGGTCGCTCGCTCCGTCCGGGCCGCTCGTTTCGTCCGGGCCGCCCGCGGCTGCGGCGGCACCCGGAGTGTCCGCGGCATCCGTGGGGTGGGCGCCGTCCGGGCCGTCTGCCCTGGGCGCCTGGCCCGCGCCGCCGCCCGAATCCCTTGCCTACGTCCTCTACACCTCGGGCTCGACCGGGCGGCCGAAGGGGGTGATGGTCTCCCACGCCGGGCTCGCCAACTACCTCGCCTGGTGCCGCGAGGCGTATGCGCCAGAGGCGGGGAGCGGCGCGCCCGTCCACTCGCCGCTCGGCTTCGACCTCACCGTCACCGGCCTGCTCGCGCCGCTCCTCGCCGGGCGCCCGGTGCGGCTGGTGGCGGAGGAGGCGGGGCTCGACGGCCTCGGCGCGGCGCTCGCCGCGGCGGCGCAGGCGGGAGAGCCCTTCGGCCTGGTCAAGCTCACCCCCGCGCACCTGGAGCTGCTGCGGCAGACGGCGCCCGCGGCGGCGCTGACGGGCGCCGCGACCTGGGTGATCGGCGGCGAGGCGCTCTCCTACGAGGCGCTGGCCCCGTGGCGTGGCGCCGCCCCTGGCTCCGCGGCCGGCCCTGCCGATCCAGGAGGCCCCGCGGTGTCCTCCGGGGGCGCCGGTGGCTCCGCTGGCGTCGGGAGCGCCGAGAGCACCAGGAGCAGCGGGAGCGCCGACGGCGCCGATGGCGCCGATGGCGGCGAGAGCACCGGCGGGCCGCTCCGGTCCCTTCACCCCTTCCAGCACCCCGGCCTCCCCCGGTTGATCAACGAGTACGGGCCGACCGAGACCGTGGTCGGCAGCACCGTCCACACCGTCGGCCCCGGCGATCCGGCGAGCGGCGCCGTGCCGATCGGGCGGCCGATCCGCAACACCTCCGTGCTGCTGCTCGACCGCCACGGCCGGCCGGTGCCGCCGGGGGTGACCGGCGAGCTGTACCTGGGCGGCGGCGGCGTCGCCCGCGGCTACGCCGGCGCGCCCGACCAGACCGCCGAGCGCTTCGTGCCGCACCCGGCGCCGGACGCGCCGGGGGAGCGCCTCTACCGCACCGGCGACCTGGCGCGCTTCCGCGCCGGCGGCGACCTGGAGTTCCTCGGCCGCGCCGACGCCCAGATCAAGCTGCGCGGCTTCCGCATCGAGCCGGCGGAGATCGAGGCGGCGCTGCGCGGCCACCCCGCCGCCGCCGAGGCGGCGGTCGAGCTGCGCGACGGCCGGCTCGTCGCCTTCGTCGCGCCTGGCTCCGATGGCGGCCCCGGCTCCGACATCGCCGCCGAGCTGCGCGACTTCCTGCGCCGCCGCCTGCCCGAGCACCTGGTGCCGGCCGACTACGTGGCGCTGCCGGAGCTGCCGCTCACCCCCAACGGCAAGGTGGACCGCCGCGCGCTGCCGGCCGTCGCCCGCGGGAGCGGCGCGGCGGCGCTCGCCTCGCCGCGCGGCTTCGTCGAGGAGACGCTGGTGGCGATCTGGGCCGAGGTGCTCCACCTGCCCGGGGTCGGCATCCACGACGCCCGTCGGGCTTCCGGGCGGCGGATCGACGTCCCACCGCACGCCGTAGGTCAGCGTCAGGCGCGGCGTCGCGTGCCAGGCGTCCTGTGCGTACGCCCCGAAGTTGTAGTACGTGAAGTCCTTCGCTGAGAAAGCGCTGGTCGAGTATGTATTGAGCGTGCCGGTCAGCCACGACGCGGTCGTCAGCGTCGCCGCGAGCGTCTGACCGTAGGCTGAGCGGTCAGCCCGAGGGTACATCCGACGGAAGTCGACGCCGAACTTCATCTGATGTTCGCCGCGCAGCCACGAGAAGTTGTCGACGACATTGAATT
>JASLEW010000183.1 GCA_030150965.1 Thermoanaerobaculia bacterium
GGCCGCAGCTCGCCGCCACGGCCGCCGCGGCGGCCAGCTGCGGCCTCTCGCTCAGCGAGCTGGTGCGCCGGCGCCTGGCGGGCCGGCGGCTGCCGCGGGCGGTGCCGGCGGTCAACCGCGATGGCTGGTCGCGGCTCGGGCCGCTGGCGGCCAATCTCAATCAGTACGTGCGCGCCATTCATCAGGGCCAGGCGGCCGGCGCGCCGCTGCCGCTGCTCGAAGAGCTGCGGCGCGAGCTGGCGGCGCTGCGCGCGGCGCTGGTCGACGGGTCGGGCGATGATCCAGAAGATGAGTGATCCCGGCGCCGGGTTCCGCGGCGCGCTCAATTACAACCTCGCCGCGCGCAAGCAGCCGGAGCTGATCGGCGGCAACATGGCCGGCGAGACGGCGCGGGAGCTGGCGCGCGAGTTCGGGCTGGGGCGGGCGCTCAACCGCGCGGTGGGAAAGCCGGTGTTTCACGCCAGTCTCACCGCCGCGCCCGGCGACCAGCTGAGCGAGGACGATTGGCGGCGGTTCGGGACGGCATATCTCGACCGGCTGGGATACGGCGAGTGCCAGCAGGTCTTGATCCGCCATCGCAACACGGAGCATGAGCACCTCCACCTGGTCGCCAACCGGATCGATCGGCAAGGCCGGCGGGTACCGGACTTTCAGGAGCGCCGGCGCGGCGAGGCGATCGTGCGCGATCTGGAGCGGGAGTTCGGCATCACCCAGGTGGCGCCGAGCCGGCAGGCACACCGTGCAGCGCCGGGGCGCGCCGAGCTGGGACGGTTCGCGCGCACCGGCGAGGTGGCGGTCAAGACGCGGCTCCAGGAGCACGTGGATCTGGCGGCGCGCGGCGGGCCCAGCCTGCCCGAGCTGGCCGAGCGGCTGCGGGCGCAGGGCGTCGAGTTGCGCGCGCATGTGGCGGCGACGGGGCGGCTCGCGGGGTTGAGCTTCGAGCTCGATGGAATGCGTTGCAAGGGGTCGGCGCTGGGCCGGGGCTACTCGTGGCTGGGGCTCGCGGGGCGGGCCGGGGTCACCTACGAGCCGGCGAGGGATCTGGCGCGGCTGCGGGAGCTGGGCGCGGTGGCGGCGCGGGCGCCGGGAGGCGTTTCCCCGGAGGCGAAGGGGGCAGCCCTGGCGGCATCGACCAGGCCGACCGTTGCCGAAGCTGCTTCAGGCGGCGGTGAGATCGGCGGGGCCGGCGCGGCGGTCGCAACGAGGAGCGATGGCGGTCGCCGGCCGGCGGCGGCGGTCGGTCAGCTGACGATGGCCGAACCGCCGGCGGCGCCGGCAACCTCGACGAGGACCGTGATGGTAGCTGCCGCCGATCACGGCGCCGCCGGCGGTCAGGCCGCAGGCCACTCTGTCGCCAGCGGCCAGGTTGCCGGCCTGGGGGTCGCCACCGATCCGGGCGCCGGCCACGGTGCCTTCGGCGGCCGGGTTGCCGGCTGGGCGGACGCGCCGGGCGGGCCGGCGCCGGCGGAGGTGCGGCGGGTGCCGGTCTACCGGGCGGCGGCAGTCCTGCGGTCGCGAGTCGAGATCCATGGCCGCAGCGAAGCGCTGCGCGCGGCCATCGAGGAACAGGCGACGATCGTAGACCAGGGCGGGAGGCTGGCGGCGGCGCAGGCAAGGGAGGAACGAGCACGATCGGAGGCGGCGCGGGAGGCGCTCGGCCGCCAGGTCATGGAGGTCTATGGCAGGCCGGACGAGGCGGGCCGGCGGCTCGAGGAGCTGATCGCCCGCCAGGGCGCCGCCGGCGCGGCGGCGGTGGTGACGGCATCTCCGGAGAGCCTGGGCGCTTTGCGCGGGGTGGGCGTCGGCGGGTGGCAGAGCGCGGCGCGGCGCACGGCACGGAACGCGGCCGGGCACCTGGCCGCCGAGCTGCGTGCGATGGCGGATCGTCTGGAACAGGCCGCGGCCGGCGAGCCGGCGCGGGCTGCCGCGGCCGCTCGGGTGGAGGCCTCGCGCGATCAGGTCAAGCGGCTGGCGCGGGCGCTCGGCCGGCTGCCGCACCGCGAACAGCTTGAAAGGGACTTGGTGCGCGCGGCAGAGGTGCTCGGAGGGCGGCTCACGGCGCTGCTCGCGCCGGCGCGGCTGGCTGGCATGATCGCCGGACGGGTGGCACGGGCGGCGGCGGCGCTGGCTCGCGGGCGGGACGACCGGTCGCTCGGCCGGTAGAGCAGGGCCGGCCGAAGAGGCAGGCAAGGGCGGTCACCGCCCCACCGATCGCCGCAGGCTCCCCCGCTCACACCGACAGGACTTCGATAACGATTTCTTCAGAAAGAGCGCTCGCACCTTCTACAACCAAAAGGACCTCGTGATCATCGGGGATACGTGGTGACGGCACGTGGTCCGCTACAACGACCTCCAACACTCCGTATTTCGCGAGCGAATCTCGATCGATGACAAAAACACGCCCAGCGACACCATTTGGAGTCGCATAGAACTTGGCTCTGTCAAGCAAGGGTGTGGTTGATACTCCAACCGTTGGAAGCTGAAAGGCTTCGTGCTCCAGCACCGTGTTGGTGATCGACGGCTCCCGCTTCGCGCCAGAGCCTGGCCCAACGTCCGAGCGATTCCACTGCATGGACCGCGCGGGACCATCTTTCGTGGCTGGCAGCTCAACGGTGCGGCCTGAACGGTCTGGTGAACTCTCAAGGCTGCCCTGCTCGCGCTGTATCAGCTTTCCGCCATGGACCGTGTACATCTGCTCGTTCTCGCCTCTGTAGAGCCGCCGCATGTCGACCCCTTTCTCCGTCCCAATGCTCGGTTCACGAGCTTAATGTAAGGATAGCAGTTGGTGCCGGTTGCGAGGTCGAGCCGCGGCGCTCACCGCAAGATGAGCAGCGGTCATTCGACCAGCTTGGCGCGCGCGCTGGCCGCCGCCGCCAGGGCGTGGTGGGCGAGGGTGTCGATGCGCCGCATCACGCCCTGGGAGGCGTCGAAGAGCGCTTCGTGGGCGGGAGCGGTGAACAGCGGCCGGTTGAGGCCGGCGACGGCCGGAGTGTCGCGCGCGCTCGCCGCCCCTAGGCTGCGGCGCCGCCGGCACGGCCGCGGCGGGGGGGCAGGCGGTCGCCGCGGCGGGGACCGGCCGCAGGCCACGGTCGCCGCTTCACGGGCGGAAAGCCTCAACCGGGGAGGGGAGGGGGTGGCTGACGCCGGTTGCAAAGGCAGGACGATCGCCGGGCGCAACGCCGTGGGGCGGAGCCGGCGCCGGGCGCATGCCCGTCTGAAGCACTCTCAGACACCGGAGAGGCGGGAGCGGGCGGGACCCGGGCGGGCGGGCGGTGGCGAGGGGAGGGCATGCCGGCCGGCGGCGAGGCAGCGGTGACCGACGCTCCTACCTGGCCGGGCGGGCGGTGGAAGGCCGCAACCGCCACCGCGGCCACGCTGCGTGCAGGTCGTGCTGCCGCGGCGCCCTGGGCACGCGTTGCCGCCATTCCCCGGCTTCCTCGGGCACGACGGCCGGCGGGTTCCGCGAAGCGTGAGCGGTCATCAGGGCAAGAGCGGTGGTGGGAAACAAGAAACAACAGGGAAAACTCTGGGCCTGGGGGTGGCCGGGGGCGCGGCGGCACGGTTCGGGTGGCAACGGCCCCGGTCGCGCGACGGGCGGGCCCGCGCGGCGAGCCGGAGCGCGGCGGACGGCGCGGTGGCGGGCGGGGTCGCGGCAAGGGGGCCGCTGAAGGCGGGGGCCGCGCGGTGGCCTTCAGCGCCAGCTTTCGGCGATCGGCACCACCGGGGCCAGCGCTCGCCCCTCCAACTGGCCGGCGATGAAGGCGGCAACGCGGTCGGCCGCCAGGCGCAGGGGGTCGGCGTCGGCGATCACGTAGCCGGCCGTGACGCCGCCCTTTTGGTGGCCGAGGAGGGCGGCGACCAGGAGCTCGGAGTAGCCCAGCTCGACGGCGATCGAGGCGAAGGTGCGGCGCAGGGCGTGGATGTCCGCCGATTCGATGCCGGCGCGGGCGAAGAGGAGGCGAGCGGGTTTGTCGAGGCCGATGAGGGGCGCGCCGGGGCGGGTGCCGGGGCAGACGTAGGCGTCGGTTCCCGCCGCGGGCGGGCGGGAGCGGCGGAGGAGGTCGGCCGCGGCGCGGCCGATCGGCGCCACGCGGGCGCCGGCCTTGGCGTCGCGCAGGTGGAGCGAGCGGCCGTCGAGATCGACGTCGCCCCAGCGCAGGCCGGAGCCGGCGGTGCGGCGGACCTTGAGCGTGTGCCCGGTCAGCTCGGAGCGGCGCAGGCCGGTGAGCGCCAGGAGGCGGATCGCCAGGATCGGGGAGGGGTTCTCGCCGGCGGCTTGGGCGGCGCGGAGGACGCCGCCCAGGGCGGCGAGCTGGGGCAGGGTCAGGCGGCGGCGCCGGCGCCTCTCGCGGAGGCGCTCGACCAGGCGGCAGGGGTTGGTGCCGAGGGGCGCAGGCCGCGGCGCTCGGCGAAGCCGAGGACGGCGCTGGTGACGGTGAGCGCGGCGTTGGCCTGGCGCGGGGTGCGGTGGAGGGCGCGGTGCATCGACTCGATCTCGGGGAGCGCCAGCTCGACCACCTCGATGCCGCCGAGGCGGGGCAGGATCGCGGTGCGGAGGAGGCGCTCGAACTCGGCGGCGGTGGAGAGCTTGCCGCGCTTCGCCCCGGCGGCGGCGCGCTGGCGGAGGTCGGCGAGGTAGAGGTCGGCGACCTCGGCGACGGTGGCGCGCTTCTGGCGGGCGGCGCGCTTGCTCGCCGCCGGGTCGCCGCCGGAGTGGATCTCGGCGTAGAGGACGCGGGCGCGCTTGCGCGCCTCGTCGAGGGTCATGGGGCCGTAGAGGCCGAGGGTCAGGCGGCGGGTGCGGCCGCGGTGCTTGTATTGGAAGGCGAAGCGGGCGCGGCGGTTGCGCAGGCGGAGCACCAGGCCCGGGACGTCGCCGTCCCAGACCAGCACGTCGCCTTTCGGGTCGGCCTCCGCCAGCAGGCGGTCGATGCCCCGCTTGGTGAGTTTCTCTGCCATGGGGCGCCTCCTTCGTTGCCGCTTCGCGGGTTCCCGGCGGGTTCCCGGCGGGGGTCCCGGGCGGCTGGAAACAAGGGCTGGGGAACCCGGCCGGAACAAAGCTGTGAACCTGCCTGGGAACCAAAGTGGGAACCCAGTGGGAACCCGGTGGGGACCCAAACAGGGCGTAAACCGGGCTACCAGGGCGTAGCTTAGGCGAAAGTCTCTCCTCTGGCAAGGAGAGCTAAGTTGATGTTTTTGAGTAGCTTGGCGTCGAACAGCGTGGTAGGGGGTGGAGCGGGAGACGGGATTCGAACCCGCGACCAACAGCTTGGAAGGCTGTGACTCTACCCCTGAGTTACTCCCGCTCGGGAGGTCGAGTTTACACCAGGCGGTGGGCGCCGACAGCAGTCCGGGCTGGACTCTGGGCGCACCGGGCGGGCCAGCGATGTGATGCTGCGTCCTGTGGATCCAGGTCGGGAGCTCGCGGAATCCTGAGGCGAGACTG
This sequence comes from Thermoanaerobaculia bacterium, assembly GCA_030150965.1. Classification (GTDB taxonomy): domain Bacteria; phylum Acidobacteriota; class Thermoanaerobaculia; order Multivoradales; family UBA5704; genus JASLEW01. The sequence goes on from JASLEW010000183.1 coordinate 5,447, forward strand.
GACTCTAGCCCGCGGACTCCGCCTTGGCTACAATCGGCTGCCAGTGGCGGTGGAGTCCGTCCCCAACCGCAGCTCCGCGAGGAGCGGCCAATGACTCCTGCTCTCAGCTGTTGCCGTGGCGCGACACGCCAGCCGGTCGCCGGCCGTGGCGCGCTCGGACGAGGAGGAGGCGATGGCACGTTTTCTCTGGATCTGCGCGGGCGGAGCAGCCGGTACGGCCTCTCGCTATCTCCTTTCCACCTGGTTGATCCGCGCCTCGGGCTCGGCCTTCCCCTGGGGAACGCTGGCGGTCAACCTGATCGGCTCCTTCTTGCTGGGTCTCCTGATGGAGGTCGGCCTCACCACCGCGGCCATCTCGCCGACGCTCCGCCTGGCCCTGGGCACGGGCCTCCTCGGCGGCTTCACCACCTATTCGAGCTTCAACTACGAGACTCTGCGCCTGATGCAGGACCACAGCCCGGCACTGGCACTGGTCAACGTCGCCGCCACGCTCCTCGGGTGCCTCGCCGCGGGCATCCTCGGAGCCTGGTCGGGACGGCTGCTCGCCCGCCCCTGAGCCGAGGCCCGGCTGCCGGCGTGGGAGCGTCCGTCTCCGAGGCCCCCTGAGGCTCCCCGAGGCTCCCCCGCTCAGCTTGAGCCGCTTGCCGCTTTCTGCGTATACTCGGTCGCCCCGACGGGGAGGTGTGGCCGAGTGGACAATGGCAGCAGACTGTAAATCTGCCGGGCTTCGCCCTACGGAGGTTCGAATCCTCCCGCCTCCACCAATCTCTCGCCTTTAGAATCAAAGACTTATGCCGTCTGACGGCCTGCGCCGCCCGGTGCCGTTTCACCGCCCTATTACCGGCAAATACCGGCTCGTGCCGGATGGGAGTGCAGCGGATTTGCAGCAAGTTTCGCTCACGCGGCGCCCTGGTCCGAGTCCACCTCGCCGGCCTTGAGCCAAGCGAGGAAGCGACGAACATCATCGGCATCGACCCGGGGAAGCGCGACCCGGACATCACCGGCTTCCACCTGGTCCTCGCCGTGCAGGCTCAAGCCGGGCGAGACCTATGTCCCACCTACAGCCGGAAGCGTCGTGCCGCTGCCGCGGTCCATGCGGCTCGCTCGCGCCCTCGCCGCAAGCTCGGGATCCAGCTTCAGGGCTCGCGTGGTGGGAGGCGCAGCTCGGGGCGCTCCCGGTCGGCGACCTCACCACCGCCAGGATCATCGAGTGCCGGGCGAAGCTCGCGCGCGGCGAGGGGCTGAGCGGCGAGGCCGCGTCGGCGGCGACGCAGGTCCGCCACCTGGCCCTGCTCAAGCACGTGCTCTCCACGGCAAAGAACGAATGGGAGTGGCTGGACGACAACCCGGCCGCCCGGGTGCGCGGTCCCAAGGAGCCGCGCGGCCGGGTGCGCTTCCTGTCGGAGGAGGAGCGGGAGCGGTTGCTGGACGCCTGCCGCGGCAGCTCCGAGCACCGGCTCCATGCGCTGGTGGTCCTCGCTCTCGCGACCGGCGCCCGGCAGGGCGGGCTGCTCAACCTGAGATGGAGCGACATCGACCTGGCGCGCGGCCACGCCGTGCTCCACGAAACAAAGAATGGAGAGCGGCGGGCTCTCGCGCTGGCGCGGCCGGCGGTCGAGGTGCTGCGCGCGATGGGACAGCTGCGCCGCCTGGGCTGCGATCTCGTGTTCGCCAGCCGGCGCGGCATCGCGACCTTCCCGCGCGAGGCATGGGAGCAGGCGCTCGCGGCGGCGGCGATCGAGGACTTCCGGTTCCACGATCTGCGGCACACGGCGGCGAGCTACCTGGCCATGTCGGGCGCGACGCTGGCCGAGATCGCCGAGGTCCTCGGGCACAAGTCGCTGGTGATGGTGAAGCGGTATGCGCACCTGAGCCAGTCGCACGTCTCGGGGGTGGTGCAGCGGATGAGCGAGAAGTTCCTGTCCTGATGTCCTGACGCGGGCTGCAGCGCCGCGCCAGGAGCCGTTGCGGCCCGGTGCACCCGGATACGGGCCCCGCCCCAGCCTGGTGGTCGGGCTGGGCGACGGGCGGCCAGGCGGGGCGGCGGAATGAGCAGGGTGGGGTGGTACGAGCTCGCCGCTGCCAGCCGTGAGGTTCCTCAGGCGGTCCGGCAGCGGTGAAGCCGCCGCATCTCGGCACCAGCCGCTCAGCGTTGCCCCGGCCGCCGGGCCTCTGCACCGCCCGAAGAGCCGCCGGCACCGGCGGCGGCCTCCCAATCGGTGCCGGGGCAAACGGCTGCAACCTCGGCCGGCCCGGCCGCGGCGCCGGCGCCCGACGCCAGGTCCAGCCACTTCTCCGCCGCGGGCGCGCCGGGCACCACCTGGAGCGAGACTGCCGGCGGAGCCGCCCCGCCCGCCGGCTCCGGGTCCGCCAGCCGCGCCAGCCACGCCAGCCCGCCGGGGCCAGGGGTGGTCGAGCAGGCCGCGGGGTCGTCCTGGCGCCCGCAGACCGGCAGCGCCCGCAGCCGCAGCGCCACCGGCTCGCCGGTCGGCGCGCAGAGGAACCGCAGCTCGAAGGTGAGCCGCCCCGCCGCCGGCGGGAGGTAGAGATCGGCGAGGAAGGTGTCGATCCCCTCGCCACGGTGAATGGCGAGCACGCCGGGGGCCGCGGGGCCGAGGGGGCGCAGGTGCGCGGCC
>JASLEW010000208.1 GCA_030150965.1 Thermoanaerobaculia bacterium
GTGTGCTCTCCCGAGCTCGGCGCGCGCCGCGCCGCGGCCGGCGGCGCCGCCCACCACCGCGGCCGCCGCGCCGTCGCCGAACAGCCCCGAGGCGATGAGGTTGGGGATCGAGAGGTCCTGCGGCTGGAGGGTCAGCGAGCACAGCTCGACCGACAGCAGCACCGCCACCTGGTCGGGGAAGGCGCGCACGTAGTCGGCGGCGCGCGCCACGCCGGCGGCGCCGGCCACGCAGCCCAGGCCGAAGATCGGCAGGCGCTTGATGCGCGCCGGCAGGCGCAGGCGGTTGACCAGGCGGGCGTCGATCGACGGCGTGGCGACGCCGGTGACGGTGACGAAGATCAGGGCGTCCACGTCGGCCGGCGCGAGGCCGGCCCGCGCCAGGCCGTCGAGCACGGCGGCGCCCCCCACCTCCTGGGCGACGCGGATCCAGGCATCGTTGGCCTTGCCCCAGGTGGTGAGGCCGTCGTACTCGGCGATCGGCAGCGCCAGGTGACGGCCGCCGACCAGCACATGGTGGTGCAGGCGCTCCAGCCGCTCGGGGTTGAAGAGCCGGCCCGCCCAACGCCGGCGCAGCGCCGCCAGCAGCTCCTCCTGGTCGTAGTAGTGGGGCGGGAGCGCGCTCCCGACGGCGGCGATCTTCACGGCGGGCTTACACGGGGCCGGCGGCGCCTCCGGCGGCGGCGGGCTTGAGGCCCGCGGCCACGGCCACGACTCCCAACAGCAAGCCGCAGATGGTGTAGAGAACCCACCACGAGAAGGTCATGGTCCACCACGGACCCGCCGGCTGGCCGGCCAGGGTCACCACCGCCACCACCAGCAGCGGGCCACGGAACACCCAGGCGATCCAACCGGTCAGCAGGCCGTTGAGCAGCCGGCCGCCGCCGCTCGTCTGCACCAGGAGGTAGAGCGCGGCGAGCGCCAGCGCTTCGAGCAGCCAGAAACCCACCTCCATGTACCAGGCGAGCGGCGTCGACGAGCGGGTGAGGGCCGGCGCGCGCCCGAGCGCTTCCACGCCCGAGCGGAAGAGCGCCATCGCCAGAACCAGGGTGGGTAGGGCAAGGACGAGGAAGCGTCTCAAGGGACCCCGATCATACCGCAAGGGCGAAACCTGCCGCCCCCCGTGGGGCGGGAGAGCAGGTAGCATGCCACCCGCCATGCCGGCCCCACCTCCCTCTGCCGGGCCGCGGCGTGCCTGGCCGCGCCGCCGCTGCGCTACGATGAGCGCACGAGGGCGGCCGAGGCGCGGGCGGCGGCGGCGGGCGTGGCGCTCCGGCTGCCAGGGGACCGGATGATGCTCATGGGATGGCCCGTGTGATGGGACGGCGGCGCTACTTCGGCCTGGCGGACCTCTCCCACCAGGCGGAGCCGGCGACGACGCCGGTCGGGGTGCTGGTGGCGAACCTCGGCACGCCGGACGCGCCCGACGCGCCGGCGCTGCGCCGCTACCTGCGCGAGTTCCTGCTCGATCCGCGGGTGATCGAGCTGCCGCGGGCCTGGTGGTGGCTGATCCTGCACCTCTTCGTGCTCCCCTTCCGGCCGCGCAAGTCGGCGGCGCTCTACCGCAAGGTGTGGACGCCCGAGGGGTCGCCGCTCCTCCTCATCAGCCGGCGCCAGTGCGCGGGGCTCGCGGCGATCCTGGCGCGGGAGGCGGGCGTGCCGGTGCACGTGCGCCTCGCCATGCGCTACGGCAACCCCTCGGTGAGCGCGGCGCTGCGCGAGCTCGCGGCGCTGGGCTGCCGGCGGATCGTGGCGCTGCCGCTCTACCCGCAGTACGCGGCGGTCACCACCGGCTCGACCTTCGACGCCATCGCCGCCGAGCTCGCCGGCTGGCGCTGGGTGCCGGAGCTGCGCACCATCCACTCCTACCACGACGAGCCCGCCTACGTGGAGGCGCTGGCGGCGAGCGTGCGGCAGGCGTGGGCGGAGGCGCCGCCGGCCGAGAAGCTCCTGTTCTCCTTCCACGGCATCCCGCGGCGCTACTTCCTGGCCGGCGACCCCTACTTCTGTCACTGCCAGAAGACGGCGCGGCTGGTGGCCGAGCATCTCGGGCTGCCGCGCGAGCGCTACGAGGTCTGCTTCCAGTCGCTCTTCGGGCGCGAGGAGTGGCTGCGGCCGTACACCGAGGAGCGGCTGCGCGCCCTGGCCGCCGCGGGGGTGCGGAGCCTCGACGTGATCTGCCCCGGCTTCTCGGCCGACTGCCTGGAGACGCTCGAGGAGATCGACGGCCAGAACCGCGAGATCTTCCTGCACTGCGGCGGCGAACGCTACCGCTACGTCCCGGCGCTCAACGATCAGCCGGCCCACCTGCGGCTGCTGGCCGGCCTGGTGCAGCGTCACCTGGGCGGCTGGCTGCCGGCGGCGGATGCCGCCGCCCGGCGCGAGCGCGAGTCAGAGGAGGGGCGGCGGCGCGCGCGGGAGATGGCCGCCGCCGGCTGACGTTTCACGGCACAGCTCCGCCGGCCGCGCTCCCCGGCGGGCCGACCCCTTCCCTCCCGCCCGGCGGGAGAGGATGTCTTCCAGGAGGAATCCATGCGACCACGACGCAAACGACCCATCCGCTTCGCCTCCACCTCGTCGACGGCGGGCGCGGCGCTCGCCATCCTGGTGACCTGTGCCGCCGCCGGCCGGGCGCAGCAGGGCCAGACGCCGCTGCCGCGGCCGAGCCCCAACGCCAGCGTCTCGCAGACCTGCGGCATCACCGAGGTCACCGTCCACTACAGCCGCCCCGGCGTCAAGGGACGCGAGATCTGGGGCAAGCTCGTCCCCTACGGCGAGGTCTGGCGGACGGGGGCCAACGAGAACACCACCATCCGCTTCAGCACCCCGGTCACGATCGACGGCCGCGAGCTGCCGGCCGGCCTCTACGGCCTGCAGACCATCCCCGGACCCAGCGAGTGGACGATCATCCTGAGCAGGGACGCCGACCAGTGGGGGGCGTTCTCCTACAAGCCGGAGCACGACGCGCTGCGCTTCCACGCCAAGCCGGCCGCGGCGGGCACGCCGCAGGAGTGGATGAGCTTCGACTTCGCCGATCCGAGCGACGCCGGGGTGACCCTGGAGCTGCGCTGGGAGCGCCTGGTGGTGCCCTTCCGCATCGAGGTCGATACCCCGAAGCAGATCGTCGCCGCCGCCGAGCACGCCGACCAGCGCTGGCGCGACGCCGCCGCGGCCTGGTGCGTGCAGACCGGCAGCTGCCTGACCGAGGCGGGGCGCTGGCTCGACGCCTCGATCGCCGCCGCGCCCGGCTTCGGCAATCAGCGCGCCAAGGCGCGCCTGCTCGCCCGCCAGGGCAGCTACGCCGCGGCCGTCGCCACCGGCGAGCGCGCGCTGGCCGCCGCCCGCGCGGCGCAGCCGCCGCCGCCCGCCCAACAGGTCAGCGACCTCGAGAAGGAGGTCGCCGGCTGGAAGGCCAAGTAGCGGTCGGGGCAGATGCCGGCGGCGTCAGGTCCGCCGGGCCGGATTGAGCGGCAGGCCGGCCATCCCGGGGGCCGCGGCGGGCGCTGTCGCGGCTCCGCTTTCGGCTCCGGCTTCGGCAGCCTCGCCGGCGGCGGCGCCGGCGAGCCAGGCCGGCAGCTCGCCCACGTGCGCCATCACCGCGCGCGGGGCGAAGGCTTCCAGGTCGGCCCGGCGGTGGGCGCCGGAGAGCACGCCCACCGCCGGGCAGCCGGCGTTGGCCGCCATCAGGAGGTCGTGGGTCGAGTCGCCCACCATCAGCGCCGCCGCCGGGCGCACCCCCAGCTCCGCGAGGATGTCGAGCAGCATCCGCGGATCGGGCTTGGAGCCCGCCTCGTCGGCGGTGCGGGTGGCATGGAACCGCGGGCGCAGGCCGGTCTGGTCCAGCGCGTGGTCGAGTCCGCGCCGGCTCTTGCCGGTCGCCACCGCCAGCAGGTACCCCTCGCCTGCCAGCGTTTCGAGCATGGAGGCGACGCCGGAGAACAGCAGCGGCAGGTCGCGGTAGGTGTCCACCCAATGGCGGCGGTAGCACGCGAGCACCCGGCCGTAGAGCGCATCGTCGCAGCCCGGCACCAGCAGATCGACGGTCTCCCGCAGCCCCAGCCCGACGGTGCCGCGGATGGTGCCCTCGTCCGCCTCCCCCAGCGCCATCTCGCGCAGCACCGCCCGGGTGCAGGCGACGATCGAAGCCACCGAGTCCATCAGCGTGCCGTCCCAATCGAAGACCAGGAGCCGGGGGGCAGGTTCGATCATCCGTCAGATTCTCTGTCCACGCTGCATCCTACTCATCCACGAAGCTCAGGGCCCTATCCATCACGGCCTTCGACAGGTACATCCCAGCTGCACGAAGGGTTTCGAGCACCGGGCGTGCGGCACCAAGGCGGCCGGTCCTCTTTCCGAGCAGGACTAGGCCGAGGATACCTCTCACCGGGATGCCGAGTGCTTCGGCGCAGTGGCGAGCGGCCAGATCATCAACAATCGCTTCCGTTCCAGGCCTGTGGAAACACCATGCGAGAACGGCTGACTCCCCCGGCCCAAGGTCCCATGCTTGAATGGGCGGCGGTACAGCCTCGGCTGGCACCACCTCAAGCCAGCGTGTGGTTGAGATGGCCTGTGCCGCCGGATCGCCAGAGCCTCGGCGCTGAATCTCATCTGCCACCGCCGCGGGAACGACAAACTCGGGAGAAGCCAGCTGGAGGAGATCCAGAAGACCCGCCCTGGTGAGAAAGATCAGCGGAGAGGCATCGACGGCCGGGCGTTCAGCCACGCTCCAGCTCGCGCTTCAGATCCTTGAAGTCCACCACAAAAGCATCGACCTTCTCACGTGCAAGTGCGCTGAGAAAATCCGTGCGATCGAGGCCAGCCACTTGGGCGGCCTTCTCCTGCGAGATCTGGCCTCGCTGATACCAATAGATGGCCGCAGCCAGCCGCATCTCGCGGCCAAACTCCTCGGGCGAGCGGCGCAGCGCTGAGAAAACCTCGACAGGCAGGTCCAGGGTAAGCGTCGTCATGAGTGACTCCTGGCAAGCGCAGGGACCGGTACAGGAGCTGTCAAGCTACCCACCTCCTTCGCCCCCTCATCCTCTGGCCTAGAGTAGCCTAACTCTTCAGCTCTTGGCTGGACTGTCGGGTGGCGATCTGCGCGAAGACGCGGCTGCCGGCGGCGGCCTCGGCGCCGGGAGCGAGGATCGAGCCGCGGACCTGGGCGCCGCGGCGGACCACGGCGCCGGGCAGGAGGACGGAGCCCTCGACCTGCGCCCCCGCCTCGACGCGGCAGCCGGCCTCGATGCTCGAGCGGCGCACCACGGCCTGGCCCGAGACCTCGGCGGCCGGCGAGATCCAGGAGCCCTGGCCGCCGGCGGCGGCGATCCAGTCCAGGGTCGCGGCCAGGAAGCGGCGCGGCGTGCCGAGGTCGTGCCAGCGCCGGCTCGTGGTGAGCGAGGCGAGGCTCCCCGGCCGGGCGGCGAGCAGCGGCTCGTAGAGGTCGCGCACGATGTCGGAAGGGAGGGCGAAGCGGCCGGGCAACGGCTCGGCCGCCGCCGCCGGGCCGGCGGACCCGGGCGCGGTCGTGGCCGGCCCGGCCGCGCCGGCGGCAGATCCCGCGGCGCATCCGCTGCGGGCCGTCCCGGTGCCGGAGGACCGATCCGCGGCACCGTCAAACCCCGCCGCGATGCCGGCGAGGAGCTCCGCCGAGAGGACGTGGGCGCCGGCGAAGACACGCTGGCGGACCGGGGCGCTGCCGGCCGCGAGGCGCGGCCGGAGGGCCAGGACCCTGC
>JASLEW010000358.1 GCA_030150965.1 Thermoanaerobaculia bacterium
CGCCGATCGCGCCGATCGCGCCGATCGCCGCCAGCCAGGTCTCGCGCAGCCGCGGCTCGCGGTCGGGCGGCTTGCGAGCGCCGCTCGTCCGCCGCTCCTGCATGTAGGGGAACTCGAAGCGCGCCACCCGCAGGCCGGCCGCCCCCAGGCCGGCGGCGATCTCCTGCATGAAAGGCGAGTCCATCGGCGCCCCCGCCCCGTGGGCGAGCAGGAGGATCGGCCCCGCGGGCGGCCCGTCGAGCAGGAAAGGGGGCGCGGCCACCGCGCCGGCGCCGCCGGCGGGGCGGGCGGGGCCGGCGTCGTGACCCGAGGTGGAGCGGGGCATGCATGGACTTTACCGCGAAGTCGCAGGGAAGCGGGGAGCCAGCTGCTAAAATCAGCGAGAAATTCTGCCAGATCCCGCAGGAGGCCAGGTGGCGAAGACGAGTCCCTCACCCGAAGCGGTCGCCGCGCGCATGCTCAACCGGCTGGTGCAACGCCTGCGCGAGGCCGCCGGCGAGAACCTGCTGGGGGTCGCCGTGTACGGCGCGCAGACCCGGAGCCGCCAGGTCTCGGGGGCGGCCGAGGTCAACGTGCTCATCGTGCTGCGCGACGCCACCCTGCCGGCGCTGGTGCCGGTCGCGCCCGTGCTCACCTCGGCCCAGCGCCAGTCCCAGGTGTCGTCGCTGGTGATCACCCCCGAGGAGCTGCAGACCGAGGCCGGACTCTTCCCCGCCCGGCTGCTGGAGATGCGCCTCACCCACCGGTTGCTCCACGGCAACGTGCATCTCGACCGCCTCGGCATCTCGCCGCGCGGGCTGCGCCTCGCGGCGCTCCAGGACCTCCGCAACCTGGAGAGCCGCCAGCGCCACCGCATCGTCAACCACGGCACCGACCCCGACCTGCTGTGGGCCGGCCTGGCGCAGAGCCTGCCGCGGCTGATGGCGATCCTCGAGACGGTGCTGCACGCGGGCGGCGGCCCGGCGCCGGCCGAGCGCGCCGACGTGCTGCGCCAGGCGGGCGAGCTGCTGGGCTTCGAGCCGGCCCGCCTGGAGCAGCTCTGCACCCTGCGCCTCTCCGCCCGGCGGCCCAACGACGAGGCGGTGCGCGACGAGGTGACCGCCTACCTGGCGCTGCTCGCCGACCTGGTGCGCCGCCTGGGAGCCCGCGTCGCCGAGGACGGCCTGCCGCCCGGCATCGCCGAGCGGGAGGCGGCCGGCTGAGGTGCGCCAGGCCCCTGGTCCAGCCGAGATCTAGGTGATCGGATCGCAGGTCGGGTAGTCGGTGCACCCGACCGAGGTGCAGTTGAACCTGGTGAATGTGGCGCCGCCGACCGCCTGCTTCACCTCGTGCTCGGGCGCCGGATCGAGGCGCTTCAGCGTCTCGCGGGAAACCGTCAAGCGAGCCTGCTTGATCTTGCGCATCGCTACCTCCTGGAATCTCAGCCGAGGGCGCCATGCCGCTCAGCCATCCCAAGAAGGGTGCCAGCAACCAGACCCGAGAGGACAGCCGCCTGGCCGCGCCAGCCGGCTCCGCGGCCACCTGCCGGCCGTGCCCGCCGGGGGTAGTGTCCTAGTTTGTTTTCTTCGGCCGGCCGCCGGAGTGTTCGACGGCCGGCAGCAGCCCCACCAGATCCTCGATCGACCACACCCGCTTGGACACCCCGGCCGCCATGGCCGGGGTGACGCGCAGGGAGCGGTGGATGCGACAGAAGTTGTAGAAGCACAGGAACAGCCCCAGGGCGGCGGTGTGGTTCCGCAGCTTCTTGCTGTGGGCGTTCGTGAGGCGGGTGTAACGCCGCATCCCCATCCGCAGGGTCAGGTTGTGCCGCTCCACGTAGGACGTCGAGACGTGCTCCGGGTCCGGGTTGCCGGAGACCGCGGTGCGCTCGCAGCCGATGCACTGCGCCGGGCTGTACCGCACCTCCGGCCCCTCGGGCGCCGGTCCGTACATCTTGACCAGCTGGGCATAGTCCACCTGGCCGCCGAAGGCTTCCTCGACGGCCGAGAGGTACATCTTGTGCCCGTCCGTGGTGAGCTGCACGCGGCTCACCAAGCGGGAGGCAAGATCCTGCATGAACTCGGTCGCCGTGCCGCCGTCCCGCGTGCCGACAAGGAACGTCGGGATGAGCTTGGTGTCCGCGTCTACCGCGGTGAACGCCCACACGTCGCCATAGCCGAACTGGCCCACCTTGGAGGCCGGCACGTTCTTCTGCTTCGAGTAGCAGAAGCCCCAGATCTCGTCCACCTGGAGGCGCTGGCAGGGTAGCTCGCGCAGCGTTTCATCCATGTAGCGAATGCAGGCTTCGCCCAGCTCCAGGTTGAGCTTGCCCACCGTGTCCTTGGACACGTCTACCATCCGCGCCGCCCCCCGGACGCTCATGCCTTCGATGAGGGCGGAGACGACCTGGACCCGCTTGGAGGTGCTGAGCACGTTTGCCATACTAGCCATTATGCTTGAGACAGCACGCTAAGTCAAGCATGACGAGCTAGTTTGCAGATTTGCGCAATCCTGCCGTATGATGCCCTGGTGACGACCGACAATGTGGACTACCGGACTCCCGGCCAGCTTATCAGGGGCCTCCTGGAAGCAAGAGGATGGAGCCAGAGTGTTTTGGCGATTGTGTTGGGCGTAGACGTAGCGACGGTCAACAGGATGGCCTCAGACAGGCGGCCAGTCGATGCCGCGATGGCACTCATGTTGGGCGAGGTTTTTGCGGTTCCGGCCGAGAGCTTTTTAGATCTTCAGAAGTCTTTCGATCTGGCCAAGGCCAGGATCTTGGCGCGGCCAGATCCGGGCCGCAACACTCGCGCCCGTCTCTTCGGAGACTTGCCGGTTGCGGAGATGATTAGGCGCGGATGGCTTGACGCCGAGGATGTCCGTGATATGCCAAAGGTTGAGGCCGCGCTTGCAAAGTTTTTTGGCGCCCCGTGTTTGGATGAGATCGAGATTCTTCCCCACGCAGCTAAAAAGACGAACGTGGCAAGTGGTACGACACCTGCCCAACTGGCCTGGCTCTATCGAGTCAGAATGATCGCGAGCGAAATGCTCGCCCCCAGGTACTCTCCTGTTAGCGCGCGCTATGCAGTAGGAAAGCTTAGCGCCCTACTGTCCGCGCCAGAGGAAGCTCGTAAGGCTCCGCGTATTCTCGCTGAGTGCGGCATACGCTATGTGATAGTCGAAACGTTGCCGGCGGCCAAGATCGATGGCGTTTGCTTCTGGCTGAACGATGAAGCGCCAGTGATCGGCATGTCACTGCGTTACGATCGGATCGATAATTTCTGGTTTGTTCTGCGACACGAACTAGAGCATGTCCTACGCTCGCACGGTAAAACCGCAATAGCAATAGATGCCGAGCTAGAAGGAGAACGCGCAGGCGTCGGGCCGGGTATCGCAGAAGAGGAACGCCAGGCCAACACTGCTGCGGCTGATTTCTGTGTTCCGTCAGAGCAACTGAAACGGTTCATTGCTCGCAAGGAACCATTCTTTGCAGACCGAGATATCATCGGCTTTGCGCGTACTCTCAAGATTCATCCGGGCCTTGTTGCCGGGCAATTGCATCACCACACCAGCAGCTACAAGCGTTTCCGAAGTCATCTTGTAAATATTCGATCCGCCGTCGCGCCGAGCGCGCTGGTTGACGGATGGGGTGACGTTGCGCCAGTTGGCACATAGAAAGAAAGGTGGTCCAGTCGTGTCCAGCAAGCACCATGAGATGCAGGCCGTCATTCGGCAATACCGAGACCAAACAGGAGAGACCGATGTAGACATGGAGAAGGTCGTTAGGTTTGCCGTGCAGAAGTTCAACTGGCCCCTACCCAAACCTGCCGATCCATACGAGCTGCTGGCCAGGGAATTCGCCAAGGCCGCACGAGAAGAGATCAAGTACGACGAGATTACCGGCAAGCCCTACAGGGTGAATCATGTATTTCAGGCGCGGCCTGGAGAGCGCCGACTCTGGATGGACATTGACAGCGCTAAGACTACGCGACCCAAAATGCTCAAGTCGGTGAGCATGAGGCGAGAGCAGATCGTCGGCGATGGGCTTCTTCTCAGTTATGACGTTGACCACTGGAACAGTGTCAATCCCGATGAAGAGCCGATACAGCTGGAGCTAGATTTCACTGATGATATTGCATGGAGAAAGAACGCAGCCAGCAGAGCCGAAGAGGAAGAGATCGCGAGCTAATCGTTACGCTTCTTCCAGCGGGCTTGAGCGGCAATCCTGGCGATATCCGACCGCTGTTTGGGGGTGAGCTTTGCGGCGCGGGCACTCCCTCCCACGGCACCGCCGCTCCTGCCGCGAGCTATCGCGGCCGGGTTCTTCTCTGGCTCCGGCTCAGGGATAGGCGCTTCCCCGATGATCTCCAGGTAGACCTGGTGGGCGGCCTGGACGGGATCTCGGGACCTGCGTGGACGCGTTGCCATGCCGGGATAGGCGTCTAGTTGGCCTTCTCGCGGGAGGCTTGGACCAATGCAGTAGGCTTGCCGGTGACCACTACCGCGGAAACTGGCCTAGCAATTCTGATGGTCACGGGACTCAGGACCGGGGTCCCCATGTCCAGTTCTCTAGGCCATTCAACACGAAGTAGGCCCTTGCGGGTAATCGCTATCTCGGCAACACTCAAGTGCTCCGCAACGATTATGCGGGTTATCAACTGCTGCAAGTTGTGCTGAAAATCGGATTCATTCGAGGATCCGAGGTACGTCTGAACCGTGGCGCTCCTCTCGGTGATGCCGCCTTCACGCACGAACTGAATCTTGGCCTGTCTATCGTAGTGGACATTGAGCGAGGTCGCCATCTCGCAGAATCGCGTGAGTTCTTCCCACTGCTCATCCGAACGGACCACAGCCGGAGCGACAGCCAAGGGGAGTAGTGAATTTGAGGCGACTGCTACTGGCAAAGGCCGGCTGAGACGCTCTGCACTAGGCTTCTCTTTCCAGAGGTTGTAGAAGTAGCATGAGATCGAAACCAATGCGCTGCACGCGCCAGCGCCAGTAACGATCAACCTAAGCGCGCCGCCGGTATGTTCGAAGGCAATCGCGCTTGCCACCGCCATGAGCATGCAGAGCGATGTAATGGTTGAATACGCGCGATCCGTCACCGCTAGACTCCTTTCTTTGTGACCTGGCCAGCCAAGCCCGTCCAGCCAAGGCCACCTGAAAATGCCTGAGGAACGTTGGTTGGCTGGACTACGCCAACTGTAACGACACAGCCTAAGGCTACAAAAAGGAGAAAACTAATCAGATCCTTGGTCTTCTCGTTCGCCGGGAGGAGGTCAATGAAGTCTGCCAAGAAGAATGGTCTCAGCTTGTTTTTTCCCCACCGTCCCCAGAAAATTGCAGCACCGATGGCCGAGAATATAACGTTCCAAACGGTAAAATGAGGATCTTGAAAAGGCTTCATCGCCTATCCTTCTCTCGTTGCCGTCTTTGATGACGCCCACTCTTCGACGGCATCCATCTTCTTAAGAATGCGTTGCAGATCATCGGCTATCTCTGCAACCTGGCTCTTCGTGGCTTGAAGCCAAACTTGTTGGCCGTCGGCATCTGTATTAATGTGGAACAAAGCAATCGGAATAATAGATTTGATCGCTTCCTCCTTGAAGCCAATTCTTGCATCGACGGTAGCTTCGAAGAAGGTAAGCGACGGAAGGACCTCTGAAGCTATCCTTCTATGTTCGAGGGCTTCCGCTACGGGAGCCTGAGAGAGCGCGACTGACAACCTCTCAACTCCAGGCTTTGCAGCCGATGACACCATGCCGCTCTTGGACAGAGAATTGATCACGCTGGCGGGATCTTCTCCGCTTGTTGTGAGCGCCAACGCGAGCATAGTGGCGCCAGCAATCGCCCAGCGCAGCTCGTCTAGGCTTAGGCCAAGTTTCTCGCTGAGCTTCGCAAGCCTCGCATCGGTGCTGTGTCCCCGTAGCGACTCAAGGGCGGGCGTAGCGAGGTCTCCAACTTGGCCGGGGTCTATCTGGCCCACGACCTCGAATCCCGATTGAATGCCCTTTCGCACTGGCGGGGGCATGCTCTCGAACGCTTGGGTAAGTTGCTCCCCGAATGGTGGGAATGGAAGGGCTGATGACGCTCTCATTTCCGTGATCTCCACCCACGCTGTCCCAGGCAGCGCGGCACTAGAGGGGTCATTATAGCCAACCCCGATTGCCCCTAGCGAATTCGCGCCTGTGCATATCTGTCTAAGCGCTAACCAAGCCGGCGGCCGATACCCCCCACCCTGTAGCTCAGGATGCTCCAGCTACCCGGTTGATACTAGCCCTCTCACATCGTACCATCCGCCGTCTCCTCCAGCCGCTTGGACGCCTCGTCCGCCATCTCCTCCAGCCACGAAGACACGGAGCGGCACTTCAGCCACCTGGCGACCAGCGCCCACCGCCGGGCCTGCGTGCGCGAGGCCCGGACGGTGAACGTGGTGACCTTCAGCTCAGCCGCCAAGGAACCACACCAGCGGCTTGCGGTAGATGGCGGCTAGCCGGGCCAGCTCGACGGGATCGATCCGGCGCTCGCCGCTCTCCACCTTGGACACGAACGCCTGCCGCACCCCAAGGAACCGCCCTACCGCGCCCTGGGTAAGCCTGGCGTCCTGGCGCGCCTGCCGCAGGCGCCGGAGGAGGCGCCGATAGCCTTCCGCGTGGGTGGCCCTCACGGCAGGAACCCCCAGGGGCCAAGGTGCTGCCCGTACTCGTCCGCGGTGCAGTCGAGGGCGGTCAGGAGCGCCACCAGGGCGGCGACGCTGGGCTGCTGCTGGCCTCGTTCGTAGCGGGCGAGCTGCCGGCGGGGGATGCCAGCCGCCTCCGCGAGCTGGCCCTGCCGGCAGCGGCGGCGCTCCCGGACCCGCCGCAGGGCGCTCCCGACCTGGCGGGCTACGCGATCGGCGCACGTCATGGCCGCACCGCCTTGGCGGGGGGAGGGTTGAAGAGCAACGCCAGCCGCGCCATCAACGGGCTGCGCTTCTCCGGCGCGGAGAAGACCATGCGGAAGAACTCCAGCGGGTGGACCTGGAGCACCTCCAGGATGTCGAGCAGGTGGTAGAGCTTGAGGGCGAACCGCCCAGAGAGCAGGCGCGTGAGATCAACTCCGGCGTCTTGCTCGGCCAGACACCGCTCGATCTGACGGCGGGACAGCCCGGACAGATCGATGAGGGCGGCGAGGGTCTCCCGCAACCGGGCAACCTCCTGGCGGCCCGTCATGGCGCCACCTCTCCCGGCACCCTGAAGTGCAGGAGCGGGTCGTAGCCATAGATGCCGCAGAGCTGCCGGCTGCTGGTGAGCGCGTGGCCGCTGAGCGCGGGCGTGCCGGCGACCGCTGCGTGCGCCAGGTGGGCCAGCAGCTCGCCGAGGGAAGTTCCCTGCGCCTCGGCCAGTGCTTTGAGCACCTTGAGCAAGCGCGGGTTGATGCCCACTTCGACCGGCACGAGATCGAGGCCGCTCATGACAGCCTCCGGTCGATCGCTGCCGCCAGCGCCCTCACCTTCCGGGAGATCTTGCCGGCGAAGCGGGCCAGCCGCTCGTCCGACTCGCTCAGGGAGCATTCGACGGCCGAGCGGCGGATGACGTGGTGCAAGTAGCCGCCGGTGTAGCGAAGATCGGCGGCGACGGCCCGGAGGTCGGCGCGGGTGACGGACAGATCGGCCTCTGTGGTGCCGCACTTCCTGGTGGCCTCCAGGAGCGCCAGGTGGAAGACGCCGCCGGCCCGGCGGACCGCTTCCTGGTCCTCCGGGTCATCGATGCTCCGAATCGTCGTCTCGCGGTAGGCCGACTCCTCGATCCAGGGCGGCGGGGCGGGGATAGACTGCGGGCGGTCGGGCATGGGCTGTCTCCGTGCTCGGCAAGTCCTCGGCGGGAGGTTCACGGCCTTCCGCCGGGGGCGTCTGTCTGGTTCGGAGAGGAACGGTCCTCCCCTTACGGGGAGGACGCTACAGCAGGTTGGAGGCGCCGGGGCGGCCGGCGGGCGCGGGAAAACAAACTAGGACACTACCCCGCCGGGCCGTCGCTTGCCAGATGATGTCCGAGTTCCCTAAACTCAGGCGCAAGTGCTCGATGGATCTTCGAGGCAGGATGAGCCCCATGCGCGGAGCTGAAGCCAAGGTGCGGTGTGGCCGTTTGGTCCGCTGTCTGGGGATCGTGCTGCTGGCCGGCGCACAGGCGTGGGCCGCCCTGCCCTGGTGCGTCCGCCCGGCCGCCACCTGCGCCATGACCTGCTGCGCGCGCGGCGCCATGGCCGGACACGCCGGACACGCCGCCGGACATGCCGCCGGACATTCCATGCCGGGCGCGCCGGCACGGCCGCCGCG
>JASLEW010000231.1 GCA_030150965.1 Thermoanaerobaculia bacterium
GGACGGCGCCGGCCGCTCTGAGGGAACCGGCAGCGCCGAGGGCGCTGGCAGCGCCGACGAGATCGGCGGCGCCGGCCGCGCAGACCACAGCGGGCGCGTCGGCCGCGCCGGGCGCCGGGGCGTGGCGCCGACGCCGTACCCGCCCTTCCGGCACGTGGTCTACATCATCAAGGAGAACCGCACCTACGACCAGGTGTTCGGCGACATGCCGGGTGGCGACGGCGACCCGCGGCTGCAGTTCTTCGGCCGCCGCGAGGCCCCCAACCACCGCGCGCTGGCCGAGCGCTTCGGCCTGTTCGACCACTTCCTGTGCAACGGCGAGGTGAGCACCCAGGGCCACTCCTGGTCCACCGCCGCCTACGCCACGGACTTCATCGAGAAGGTCACCCCCTCCGCCTACTCGGGGCGGCGCGGCGGCGGCGAGGACAACCACGGCGCCGACGAGCCGGCCGCCGGCTTCCTCTGGGACCTGGCGCGCGCGGCGGGGATCTCGGTGCGCAACTACGGCGAGATGGCCGAGGCGGTCAAGGGGGCGGACGGCGCCACGGTCAACCGCGCCCTGGTGCGGTCGGTCGCGCCCTACACCAGCCCCACCTATCCGCCCTGGGACCTCGGCATCCGCGACCAGAAGCGCGCCGACGCCTGGATCGCCGAGCTCCAGGGCTACACCCGGCGGGGACGGATGCCGGCGCTCGAGATCCTGCACCTGCCGAACGATCACACCTCCGGCGTCAAGCCGAAGATGCCGACGCCGCGCGCCTACATGGCGGACAACGACCTGGCGCTGGGGCGCATCGTCGAGGCGCTCAGCCGCTCCCCGTTCTGGCGCGACACGGTGGTGTTCGTGGTCGAGGACGACGCGCAGAACGGGCCGGACCATCTCGACTCGCACCGCGCGCCGATGCTGGTGATCTCGCCCTACAGCCGCGGCGGCGCGGTGCACCGCTTCGCCAACACCACCGACGTGCTGGCGACGATCGAGGAGATCCTGGGGCTCGGCACCCTCTCCCAGTTCGACACCTTCGGCCGGCCGCTGCGCGGCATCTTCGCCGCCACCCCCGACCTCACGCCCTACCGCGCGCTCACCCCCGAGCAGCCGCTCGGCGACACCAACCCCGAGGACGCCCCGGGGGCGAAGCAGTCGCTGCGCCTCGACTTCAGCGCCCCCGATGCCGCCGACGCGGCGGCGCTCAACGCCATCCTCTGGCAGGACCTGAAGGGCGGCGCGCCCTACCCGCGGCCGGCGCGGATCTCGACCCTGGAGGTGCAGCGGGGGTTCTAGCGCACCGCACCAGCACCGGCTCGCGCGCCGTCCCCGCCGCCGGTCCCCCCCGGCGCCCGCGCTCCCTTCGGGCCACCGGCGCCCGGCCGCAACTCTCGCCCGCCTCGGGCGTATTGAACTGCCAGCAGAGGATCTCTCTGTCTTGACGAGCCTGCCGGGCCCCCCTCCCCGCCGCGGTTTGGGCACCGGCGCGGGTCCGGATCGTCGGCGCCGTTCGCAGCGGCGGGCTCGGTGACATCGGTGAAGGAGGCTGCATGAAGCGAGGAGCAAGGGGCGCCCGGCGCAGCGCCTGGAGCATCGGAGGGCTCGGCCTGCTGGCCGGCCTCCTGGCGGTCGCCGCCGTGGAGGGGGCCAGGCCGCCGCGGGTGCATGCCCTGGTGGGGGCGCGCATCGTCGCCGCGCCCGGCCGGGTCATCGACTCCGGCACGGTGGTGCTGCGCGACGGCGTGATCGTGGCGGTCGGGGCGAAGATCGCGGTGCCGGCGGATGCCCGGGTGTGGGACCTCAAGGGGATGACCATCTACCCCGGGCTGGTGGAGAGCTACAGCGCCCGTCCCTGGCCGCAACCCAGGGACGGTGAGAAGGGCGAGCACCGGCCGCAGGGCACGCTCGCCAACGCCATGCTCCACCCGGAGCGGGACATGACCGCCTGGGCGGCCGACGACGCGGCGGCCAAGAAGCTGCGCGACGCCGGCTTCGCCGTGGCGCTGGTGGCGCCCAGGGACGGCATCCTCCGCGGCCGCAGCGTGGTGGTGGAGCTGGGCGAGGGCTCGATCGACCGCAACCTGCTGCGCCAGGACTTCGCCCAGCACGCCGCCCTCAAGGCGGCGGCGCGCGGCGGCGACGACGGCGGCGGCGGCGGCGCCTACCCGGTGTCGCTGATGGGCGCCATCGCGCTCTTCCGCCAGACGCTGTTCGATGCCGGCTGGTACGGCAGGGCGCAGGCGGCGTTCGCCCGCAACCCGGCGCAGGAGCGGCCGGCGGCCGAGCCCGGCCTGGCGGCGCTTGCCGGGGTGGCCGCGGGCCGGGACCTGGTCGTCTTCGAGACCGAGGACGTGCTCGACACCCTGCGCGTCGCCAAGGTGGTGCGCGAGCTCAAGCTCAGGGCCATGGTCGTCGGCAACGGCGAGGAGTACAAGCGGCTCGACGCGGTGCGCCAGACCGGCCTGCCCCACATCCTGCCGCTCGCCTTCCCCAAGACGCCGAAGCTCGAGGGCACCGCCGACGGCACCACCGACCTGGAGGAGCTGCGGCATTGGGACGCCGCGCCGGACAACCCGCGCCTGCTGCTCGGCACCGGTCTGACCGTGGCGTTCAGCGCCCACCGGCTCGACGATCCGAAGAAGCTCTACGAGAACCTCGCGCGGGCGATGAAGCGCGGCCTGACCGCCGATCAGGCGCTCGCCGCGCTCACCGTCACGCCGGCGAGGCTCCTCGGCCTCGCCGACCGCGTCGGCACCATCGAGACCGGCAAGATCGCCAACCTGGTGGTGGTGGACGGCGACCTGTTCGTGGCCAAGCCCAAGCTGCGCGAGGTCTGGGTGGACGGCAACCGCTTCGAGGTCAAGGAGTCGAAGGCCGCCGCCGTCGAGCCCGCCGGCACCTGGCAGCTGACGGTGAAGACCTCCGACGGCCAGGAGGTGCCGCTGACGCTGGAGGTGGCCGGCAGGGCCGGGGCGCTCACCGGCAGCCTGACGGTGATGGGCAAGAAGCTCACGCCCGGCTCGATCGACGTCTCGGGCAGCCAGCTGGAGGTCGAGTTCGACGGCGGCGGCATCGGCATGCCGGGCTCCTTCTCCTTCTCGCTCGAGATCAGCGGCGACACCGCGAGCGGCTCCGGCACCTCGCCCGGGGGGTCGTACACCCTCGACGGCAGCCGGAGCGCCAAGCCCGCCGGGCCGCCGTCGGGTTCCGGGACCGGCGGGGCGATCGGCGCCGGCGGCGCCGCCGCGGCCGGAGCTGCCGCCGGCACGGTGGATGCCCTCGGAGCCAACCACGGGATCAGGACGACCGGCGCCGCCGGGCTGGAGGTGTCGCGATGAGCGCGATGAGGACCGTCACCGCCACGAGCGCCACGAGCGCCGTGAGCGCGATGAAGATGACGAGAGGGTTCTGCCTCGCTGTCTCGCTGCTCGCCTGCGCCGCGGCGCCGCTCGCCGCGGGCACCGACTTCGACGGCTGGAAGAACGCCCAGCCGCCGCAGCCCGACGTCCTGGTGGTGCGGCACGCCACCATCTGGACGAGCGGCCCGCAGGGCAGGCTCGCCGACGCCGACCTGCTGGTCCGCCACGGCAAGGTCGCGGCGGTCGGCTCCCACCTCACGGCGCCCGCCGGCGCGATCGAGATCGACGCCACCGGCAAGCACGTCACCCCCGGGATCATCGATCCCCACTCGCACTCCGACATCGTCGGCAACGTCAACGAGGGGACCAACATCGTCACCTCCGAGGTGCGCATCGAGGACGTGGTCAACGCCGAGTCGATCGCCGTCTACCGCGAGCTGGCCGGCGGCGTCACCGCCGTCAACCTGCTGCACGGCTCGGCCAACGCCATCGGCGGCCAGAACGCGGTGGTCAAGCTGCGCTGGGGGGCGCTGCCGGACGAGATGTTCTTCGGCGCGCCGCCGGGGATCAAGTTCGCGCTCGGCGAGAACCCCAAGCAGAGCAACTGGGGCGACGCCGCCGAGGGCAAGCGCCGCTACCCGCAGACCCGCCAGGGCGTCGAGCAGGCGATCCGCGAGACCTTCCTCGCCGCGCGCGACTATCAGCGGCAGTGGGACGACTACCGCCGGGACCCGCACCCCGACCGCATCCCGCCGCGGCGCAACCTGCAGCTCGAGGCGGTGGCCGAGATCCTCGCCGGCAAGCGCCTGGTGCACGCCCATTCCTACCGCGCCGACGAGATCCTCATGCTGATGCGCCTGGCCGAGGAGTTCGGCTTCCACATCGCCACCCTGCAGCACGTCATGGAGGGCTACAAGGTCGCCGACGAGATCGCCCGCCACGGCGCCGGCGGCAGCACCTTCAGCGACTGGTGGGCCTACAAGTACGAGGTGGTGGACGCCATTCCCTACAACGGCGCGATCATGTGGCAGCGCGGCGTGGTGACCACCTTCAACTCCGACTCCAACGAGCTGGCGCGCCGCCTCAACCTGGAGGCGGCCAAGGCGGTGCGCTACGGCAACGTGCCGGAGACCGAGGCGCTCAAGTTCGTCACCCTCAACTCCGCCATCCAGCTCCACGTCGCCGACCGCATCGGCTCGCTCGAAGCGGGCAAGGACGCCGACTTCGTGATCTGGTCGGGCAGCCCGCTCTCCACCTACTCGGTGGCGGAGCAGACCTGGGTGGACGGCAGAAAGTATTTCGACCGCGCCGCGGACCTGAAGCACCGCGACGAGCTGGCGCGCGAGCGCGCGGCGCTGGTCGCCAAGGTGAAGGCCGAGAGCAAGAGCGAGGCGCCCGCGGGGGCGGCTCCGAAGACGCCGCCGCCGAGCTACATCTTCTGGGACTCGAACGAGGACACGGAGAGCCCGTTCTTCGATGCCGGCGATGCCGGCGGGAGCGGCGCGGGCGCCGGGGAGGAGCCGCGATGAGGTCCGCCGGCCGTAGCGACCGCCGCCCTGCCCTGGCCGCCCTGGCCGTGCTGCTGCTCGCCCTGCCGGCGCTGACTTTGGGCACCGCCGCCGGGCTGCACGCCGAGACCCTCGCCCTGGTGGGCGCCACCGTCCATCCGGTGAGCGGCCCGGACATCCCCGACGGCGTTGTCCTCATCGACGGCGGCCGCATCACCGCCGTCGGCCGTGCAGGCGATCTGGCGGTGCCGGCGGCGGCGCGCGTCATCCAGCTGGACGGCAAGCACATCTACCCGGGGTTCGTCGATCCGGCGAGCGCGCTCGGCCTGCGCGAGATCGAGAGCGTGCGCGGCTCGACCGACCTGGGGGAGACCGGCGACGACAACGCCAACGTCCGCGGCCAGGTGGCCTTCAACGCCGATTCCCAGCTCATCGGGCCGGCGGTGGCCGGCGGCGTGCTCTACGCCCAGGTGGTGCCCACCGGCGGGGTGTTCAACGGCACCTCGGCGGTGATGCGGCTGCATGGCTGGAACTGGACGGACATGACGCTCCAGGCGCCGGTCGGCATGCAGCTCACCTACCCGCGCCTGACGCCGGCGCGCGGCTTCTTCGCCCGCCAGTCGGAGGAGGAGTTCCAGAAGCAGAAGGAGAAGGCGCTCAAGGCGCTCCAGGAGATCGTCGACGGCGCGCGCACCTACCGCACGGCGCGCACCGCGATGGCCGCGGGCAAGGGGCCGGCGGTCGAGATCGATCCGCGCTACGAGGCGCTGCTGCCGGTGCTCGACGGCAAGCTCCCGCTCTACGTCCACGCGGCGGAGAAGGCGCAGATCGAGAGCGCCCTCGATTGGGCCAAGCGCGAGAAGCTCGGGAACCTGGTGCTGGTCGCCTCCGCCGACGCGCAGTACCTGGCCGAGCGCCTGGCGAAGGAGCGGGTCCCGGTCATCCTGAGCGGCGTGCTGGAGCTGCCCACCCGCCGCTGGGAGCCCTACGACGCGGCCTACGCCGCGGCGGCGGTGCTCCAGCGCGCCGGGGTCAAGGTGGCGATCGGCGCCGGCAACGACCCGTCGCAGGCGCGCAACCTGCCCTTCCATGCCGCGATGGCGGCGGCCTTCGGCCTGCCCAAGGACGTGGCGCTGCGCGCGGTGACGCTCACCCCGGCCGAGATCCTGGGCGTCGCCGACCGCATCGGCTCGCTGGACGCGGGCAAGGAGGCGAGCCTCTTCGTCTGCGACGGCGATCCGCTGGAGATCGTCACCCACATCGAGCGGGTCTGGATCGGCGGCCAGGAGATCGACCTGGCGCACGAGCGCCAGCGCGAGCTCTACGACCGCTACCGCAACCGCCCCAAGCCGGCGGCGGAGGCGGGGACCCGGGAACGTCCGTAGACATCCGGTAGAGATCGCTGAGAAAGGGGGTGGGCAGCAAGCCAGCGCGGCCGCGGCGCGCTGCGCCGGTCGGCTTCCTCTCTCTCCGACGCCTCCTCCGGCGGGGACCCTCCTCGTGTAACGCCTGGCGGTCCAGCTTCGCCAATTTAACCAAAGATGCCGCCCCACGGGATGGGAGGCAGAGGAGCAGCCATGGCGACCTGGTTTCCGATCGGCCCGGATTTCGTGTTCACGCCCCGCGACGCGAACTTCAGGCGGTTGTCGCGCCGCAACGAGCTGGCGCGCCAGGGGCTCGTCAACTCCGTGGCGATCGATCCCAACGATGTGAGCACGATCTACACTGCCGAGGCGCCCACCTCCGGTGGCAATGCCGCCTTCCGCACCGACGACGGCGGCAACAGCTGGACGTCGCTGGTCGACTCCTTGCAGCAGACGGATCCCGGCAACGTCAATCCCAGCTGCGTGGCGCACCATCCGGCGATCAGCGGCGCCGTGTACCTCGGCACCTTCTCAGGCCGCGTGTACACCTCCACCACGAGGGGGAGCTCGTGGTCGGGACCGTTCACCCTTGGCGGCCAGGTTTTCAAGCTCATTGCCGATCCGCGCAATGCCTCCGATCCCGCCACCACGGTGGTCTACGCCGCGAGCACCAGCGGTCTCTGGCGCTCGGCCGACGGCGGCGCCAGCTTCACCCCGGTGATCCCCGGCAACGTGACCGCGCTCGCCGCGCGCATCCCCACCGACGGCTCGGCCGCCGACTTCTACGTCGGCGTCTCCGGCCTGGGCATTTTCTACACCAACGATCCGACGGGCACGTGGACCAACCTCGACACGCTGGCGGGAACCAACCTGCCGGCGTTCATCCCGCCAACGCCCGCGCAACCGAGCGGCAACTTCGACGCTATTCGCATCGACGTCTGCCGCGCCAACCGGCGGGTGTACGCCTGGTTCTTCAATACGGTCTGCGATGCCACCGGCGCCAACTGCAACGAGGGCAACGCCGCGCCGAACACCCTCTTCACGACGGCCGATCCAACGGGGGCGTGGACCGCCATGGCGATGACCTCGCCGCCCGGCCCCAGCTACGGGCTTTACGACTCGGCCTTCTGCGTCGCGGCCAACTCTCCCGGTGACGCCAGCAGCGACATCCTGTTTTTTGGCGGCATCCACCTGTACCGCTCGCTCGACAGCGGCCGCACCTGGCTCGACACCAACAGCGACGAGGTTCACGACGACTATCACGCCTTCGCCTTCTTTCCCGACCCGCCGCCACCTGGCACCGTTCCCGCGATGTACATCGGCTGCGACGGCGGCCTCGCGGTCGCGACCGGATTCGCCGACCCCACCTTCACGCCCCCGGGCGACTTCGCTTCAGGCGACCCCTACGTGAGCTCCGGTGCGGCGCAGAACCTCAACCATGGCAAGCAGTCGACCGCGGTGTACGGTTATGCCAGCGATGCGGCGATCGCCGCGCTCGGTTACGTCGGTGTGCAGGATACCGGAATGAATGCCGGCGACAGCTCGCTCCTGTGGCGAGGGTTGGACAACGCCGACGGCGGTGGCATCGCCTGCAAGCCCGGCGCCGACGGCGTCAAGGTCTGGTATACCATCGATGGAAACCTCAACATGGTCACCGACCACGGCGACTTCAGCCCCGGCTATGCCGGCGTCGCCTACGGCTCCGGCGGGCCTGGAGTGAACGGCACCAGCAACTTCGCCGGCGCGCCCGATGGGACATGCGTTGGCGGCATCAATCCGCGGATCGCCACCACGGTGGCCAGCGTGATCGCGAGCGGCACGCAGACGGTGGCGCCGGCGTCGATGGCGTTCATCGCCGGCGGCCGTGTGCTCACCGTCGATCCCGGCGGCACTACGGAGGAGACGGTGACCGTCACCGCGGTGACGGCGACCAGCTTCACGGCGGTGTTCGGGCAGGCGCATGAGCCGGGCGTGGGCATCCAGCTGGAGATCCGGCAATTCGGCCGGGTGGACCAGAACGCGGTGGCGACCGGGCTCGGCCCTGATCTTGGGCTCACCCCCGTCAGGTTCGTGGCCGTCAGCCCGGTGGACGCAAACCTGGTGAGCTTCGCGACCGCGGATCAGCGCCTCTTCCTGTGCACCGACGCCCTGGCAGCGAGCCCGGTCTTCAACCAGATCGCCAACGGCCAGCCGAGCAATACGACGATCAGCTCGCTCACCATCGATCCCGGCGGCAACGTCTACGTCATGCTGGAACGCAGCGTCACCAGCGGTTCAGCCGACGTCCAGGACACGGGACCGCTGTTCCTGGTGACCACGAGCGGTTGGACGCAGTGCAGCTGCACCGGCCTGCCTGCCGACGCCTCGAACGGCACCGGTTACACGCGCGTCGTCGCCGATCCGGTGCAATCGAACACGCTCTACGCCGGCCACGACGCGCGCGTCTTCCAGCTCACCTCGGCGAGCGCCGGCGCCGCGTTCGCCTGGACCGACATCTCGACCGGATTGCCCGGTCAGTGGATCTACGACCTCTGGATCTGCAACCTCGGTACGGCCAGGTCGCCGAAGGTGCTGTTGCGCGCCGCGGTGCCCTGCCGGGGCATCTGGGAGGCCGACGTCACCGGCGGCGCCACGACGCCGCCGGCCGCGCTCTACATGCGTGACAACGTCCTCGACATGGGCTGGCTGCCCGCTTCGCCCGACGGCGTTCCGAACCCGTACCATCCGGTGGATGCTCTGTACCACTACATGTGCGCCGACATCAAGGTGGACGCGCAACAGACCGGCTCGGCGGGAGCCTTCTTCCAGACCGACCCCGAGGGCACGCTGCCGCTGTCGCACGTATG
The DNA here is from genome assembly GCA_030150965.1 of Thermoanaerobaculia bacterium. Lineage (GTDB taxonomy): Bacteria > Acidobacteriota > Thermoanaerobaculia > Multivoradales > UBA5704 > JASLEW01. Next base: position 9,064 of record JASLEW010000231.1, read on the forward strand.
GTTCGATCAGCTGCGCGACAACAGCGACAACCTGCCCGGCGCGGATCAGGCGATGGTGCACGTGCAGGTGCGCAACCGGGCGCTCACGCCGCTCGGCAACGTCAGCGTATGGGCCATCTACTCCAATGCCGGCGCGGGCCTGCAAGCCCTGAGCAAGAGTCCCTCGAGTGGCGACAATTTCCCGTTTTGGAGCCAGTTTCAGGCCACGGGCGAGATCGTTCCGGCGCTGCCGCCGGACAGCCCTTGGCGCTCGATCGGCCCGCCGATCGTGCTCGGCCCGATCGACGTAGCCCATCCGCAGGTGGCATCGTGGCAGTGGACCGTGCCGACGTTGGCATCGGGCGACCCCGGACACTACTGTGTGGTGGCGTTCGTGCACCACTCGGCGAGCCCGGTCAACGGCAGCAGCTACGACGTCGATGCCGAGACGCCGGTCAACAAACAGGTTGGACAGAAGAACCTGCACATCGGCCCGCCGCTGGAGGCGGGCGGAGGTGGTGGCGGCGGCGCGCCGGGGAGCGGCGGCGGCGGCAGTCCCCGCGGCGGCACCGGCGGGCGGCCTATGATGCGAGAGTACATCGAGTTCAACAATCCCACGGCGACCATGCGCGAGGCCACCTTCCTCATCCGGGCGAAAGCGCTGCCGCCGGAGCTGCGGCTCTCCTTCATGCTGTCCCAGGTCCAGACCGTGCAGCCGCTGCCCGCCTCGATCACCGGCGTGGCATCGCCAACCGGAGCGCGCTCGCCCGGGCGCCAGCCCGGTCTCGACGATCCCTTGCTGCGTATCCTCGACCGGATCGAGGACGAGATCGAGGAGATCGCGGAACAGCTGACCGCGTGCCTGAAGCACTGGGACAGGGGGGCCCCGTCCCCTGGTGGAACGCCCGGAGCATCTGTCTATACGGCATTGCCGTCGACCGACGTCACGATCACCGGCGTGTTGTTGCCGCCCCATGGAGCGGCGGCGATGGCCTTCGCCGTCGAGAGCCGCGGTCCTCTGCCGCCGGGCAGCCGCTACAACGTCCACGTGCAGCAGGTCGTTGGCGGCAGGGTCGTGGGCGGCAGCGCCTATGTCGTGCGCATCGCCGGCGAGAGCCAGCGGGTCGTGATCCCCGCGCTGGGCGAAGAAGGTCTCGGCTGGGTGCCGTCCTACGCTACGGACCAGATCGCGGCGCGTGAGGAGTCGCTGGGGAAGAGCTGAACGCCCGCCGCGATCGGCGCAGGACCGAGGGGGAGCGCCCGGTCCCCCGGCTCCGAGATCAGCCGTGCCGCAGCGCCAGCGCCAGCAGCATCGCCACGCCGACGAGGGCGTAGAGCGCGCGGTAGCGGCGCTGGAGGCGCTGCAGGTTGTGGAAGGTCAGGCCGCGCGCCAGGGTGGTCAGCGACCAGTGGAGGTGCAGGGGATAGAGCACGAGCATCGCGGCGGTCGCGGCCGGCAGCAGGCCGCGCGCCGCGAGCAGCCCGAGCTGCGCGTAGGCGAGGGTGAAGCCGGCGAGGCCGGCGAGGAAGGTGCGGGTCTTGCCGTAGGTCACGGCATTGGTCGCGATGCCGCTGGCGCGGTCGCCGTCGTGGTCGCGCACCTCCTGGTTGAGATGACCGGCGGCGAACACCAGGGCGAAGAAGACCGCGAGCTGCAGGCCGCGCGCATCGATGGCGGAGAACAGGGAGTAACCGAGCAGGAAGTGGCACACGCCGCCGGCCAGGTGCAGCAGCGAGCTGGCGAGCGGCGTCCCCTTGGCGTCGAGGGCGGGCGCGGAGTAGAGGAAGCTGAGCAGCGCGATCGCCGCGGCGAGGGCGAGCTGGCGCGGGCCGAGGAGGGCGAAGAGCGCCAGGCCGAGGAGCAGGAGGGCCAGCCAGAGCCGGCGGATCTGGCGCGGGCTGACACCGCGGTTGGCGAACACGCCCGCGGCCTTGTTGGGGTCCGAGAGGTCGGCGGCGAGGCCCGCCCAATCGTTGAGCACGAAGATGTGCGCGACGAGGAGGATGCTGCCCGCGGCGAGAACCGCGAGCTGCGCCAGGGTGCGCGCGGTGAGGGAGGTCATGGCGCAGGCGGCGCCGAGCAGCGGCGTGCCCTGGAGGACGAGGACCTCGCGCATCCGGATGCAGGTGAGATAGCGCCCGAGCGGCGCCGCCCAGGGGCGTCTGCCGACCGGGCGCGGCGACTCGGCGAGCGGCGGCGCAAGCGTTCGCTGAGAGCTCGCCAAGGGGTTCGTCATGGTTCGGCGGGTGAAAGATTACGAAACCGGGCCATCCTGGTGCAACAGGGCGGCGAGGTAGAGGCGGAGCCACAGAGCGTAACCGAAGTCCCGCGACCAGTAGAAGCGTGGCGTCCTGGCGGTGAGGTCGTTGTGGTAGAGGAGCGGCGGAGCCGCGCGCACGGCGGCGAAGCTGCCTGCTGCCAGCCGGCGCAGGAGGGCCGCGGTGCGCTCGGCCAGGGAGCCGGAGCCAGCCGCCTGCCCGCCGGCCGGCACGGGGGCGCTTTCTCGCCACTGCCCCAGGAGCTGGGCGGCCTCCAGCCAGACCTCCTGGCCGGGCACCGCCGTCCGCGTCCGGGCGGCGGGCAGGTCGAGGGTGCAGCCGCCCAGGCGCAGGTCGGTTGCGCGCAGCAGCGGCACGAGCGGCGCCTCCTGATAATAGACCCACAGCCGGTCGTCCGTGACGGCGCGGCGCAGAGCGCCGCACAGCGCGCGGGCGGCCGGCGGGTCGGTCTGCGCCAGGAAGAGGTAGACGTGCATCTGGATGCCGCCGTCGGCCGGGTCCGGGTCCTGTCCGGGATCGATGCACTGGTAGCGCTCGCGCGGCGTGAGCCAGGTGCGGTAGAGCCCGTCGCCGTTGCGGTACTCGCGCAGGGTCGCCAGGGCGCTCTCCAGGAGGCGGCGCCGGGCGATGAGCACGGGGTCCGCGGTCCGGGGAGGCAGGGGGGCCACCGCCAGGCGCCAGACGAGCGCGGTGTCGTCCGCGTCGGGTGAGATCACACAGCCGAGGGCCGGGATGGTCGGCCCCCCGGGCCGGCCGTGATAACGGACCAGGCCGTCCGGCTCGATCTGGATGGCGAGGTGGCGCCTGGCCCTCTGCACCGCCTCGCCCAGGCCCGCCGGCCCCTCGACCGGCTCCAGGAGATCGACCAGCATCGCGGTGAGGAAGACGTTCATCTCGGTGCGGCCCGGCCCGAACCACGGCGTCCGCGTGTAGTCGGTGAGCCAGTAGCCCCCCGGCTGCTGGTGGCCGCGCAGCAACGCCGCCGCCAGGTCGGCGGCGCCGGCCAGGCCGGCCGGACTGCCCTGGCGCCCCAGGCTTGGCCGGCTCGGCTGGCTGCCGCCTCCGTCTGCCGCCGCCGCGGGCATTGCACGGGCGGCCGCGACGGTGTGCGGAACGGCCACCACCACCGGCACCTCGGCCAGGGGACGGATCTCGCCGCTGCCCTCGCTCCGCACCCCCACCACCAGCCGGTGGGTGCCGGGCGCGAGACCGCTGGTGTCGAGCACCAGGCTCCAGCCGCTCGGGGCCGCACGGTGCACCGCGGCCGCGACATCGGGCCGGAAGCGGAATTCCGCCGAGCTTGTAACCGGCCGGCCGTCCACACTGAGCACCACCGCCGCCGGCGAGCGCCCGTCGACCAGCGCCCAGCCCTCCACGGTGAGCGGGATGCCGGGAGCGACCTCTCCGGTCTCGCGCCCGCCGGCGCGCAACCAGTCGATGGTGCCGCGCAGGTCGAGCATCAGGTCGCGCGCCGCCGGCGGGTGGCGCAGCTCGGCAAGGAACGGCGCGTTGCGGAGGTCCCACGCCGCGGCCATCGCGCCGGACCCGCCGCGCCCTCCGGCATCCGCCAGGATCGCCAGGTCGCTCTGGCCCGTGTACCAGAAGGCGCCGACGGCCTCGATCGCCACCGCGGCGCCGATGGTGAGAACCAGGAGGGCACGGCCGGCGCCGCGCAGCACCGCCGCCGCCGGCGCCAGCATCCACAGCAGGATGGGAAGGAGGTCCGTCGGCCACCGCGGCCCCCAGCAGGCCCCGGCCCGCCAATCGGCCTTGGCATAGAACAGCAGCTGCACCGCGGCGGCGCCCGCGAGGAGCAGCGTCAGGCCGCGGCCGGCCGCGCCGTGCCGCAGGCCCAGCCAGAGGCCAAGGGGGAGGAAGAGCAGGAACGGCGAGAAGACGAGCAGGCCGCGCGCCGGGCTGACCAGCAGGCCGGCCAGACCGGAAAGGAGCCCCTGGGCGAAGAACTCTCCCCGGCGAGGGATGCCGTAGCCCCCGGCGAGGTTGCCCGCGATCCCCAGGTTGTAGAGCAGGACCAGGCCGGCCGGCAGCGCCGCCCCCGCCACCAGCAGCAGCCGGCCGCGGTGGGCGCGCTGGCCGCGCTGGCCGCGATCATCGCGGGGGGCCGACCAGCGCAGGGCATAGAGGCCCACGGCGGCGGCGAGCAGAGCGTCGGGCGGACGGTTGGCGGCGAGGAGGCCGCAGAGGAGTCCCACCGCCAGCGCCCGCGGCGCGGTGCAGGGACCGGTGACCAGGAGCAGCGCGCCGGTCAGCAGCAGCTCCGCCAGGCCGTGCTGCCAGAGCGCCTGGCTGCCGATCACCCAGGTGGTGGTGCCGAAGGCGAAGGCCACGGTGAGCAGCAGGGCGTCGCGGGGAGCCGCCCGCCGCCGCAGCAGGAGGTGCATCAGGGCCACCGCCGCCACGGCCACGAGCGACGCGGTCAGCTTCTCCATCACCCTGGCCACGCGGTCGAGCCGGGCGTCGTCCCAACCGCGCGCCTGGAGATAGGCGACGGCCGGCAGGTAGAGCGGCGAGACGAGGAGCGGCAGGACCACCGGGTAGAGCGACAGGAGATGCCCGCCGCGGCCGCGCACGATCCAGTAGGGGTTCTCCCTCCCTTGCGCGGTCAGATCGTGGATGGGATCGATCAGCACGCTGCCGTGGCGCCAGATGCCGAACGGCAGATAGCGTGCCGGGTAGGTGTCGGCGGCGGCGATCAGCCGCAGGTTGGCGTTGTAGACCAGGAGCGCCAGGAAGCCCAGGAGGAGGCTCGCGCGCAGGTCGCGCCGCCTTGCGGGCGAAGCCCCGCCGGACCGCGGCGGCGCCGCCGGCGCGGGTTCAGGCGAAGGCTGTCCGGGCATGCGGGATAATGGTACGCGAAGCGCCGCGAAAATCCTCCACCCGCCGATGAATCTCTTCGACCTCTTCGCCATCGCCCGCCGGCGGGCGCCGGCGCGGCCGGCCCTGCGCCTGCCGGGAGCACCCGCCGGCGGCGTCCAGGAGATCCCGCGACCGGCGGGCGAAGGTGCGCGCTCCGTCCGGGTCCCCAGCGAGGTGGGCGAAGGCGCGCTCTCCGGCCGGGTCCCCAGCGAGGTGGGCGAAGGCGCGCTCTCCGACCAGGTGCCGAAAGGAGCGGGCGAAGGCGCCCGGTCGTGGAGCTACGACGAGCTGCTGCGTCAGGCCGAGGAGCTGGCGGCGGCGCTCGCGCGCTGGGGCCTGCGGCGGGGCGACCGCGTCGCCTGCCTGCTCGGCACCGGCCCAGGCATGGTGCGGCTGCACTTGGCGCTGCTGCGCCTGGGGGCGGTGCTGGTGCCGCTCAACCCCGCCTACCGGCAGCGCGAGATCGGCCACATCCTGAGCGACGCGGCGCCGCGCCTGCTGGTCGCCGAGCCGGCGCTGCGGCAGCAGGTCGAGGAGGTGCCGGCCGAGCGCCGAGCGAGCGTCGAGGGGGTCGTCTGGCTGGACGAGCTGGACGGCTGGCGCGGCGATCCGGGGGAGCTGCCGCGGGACGGCGGCGCCGCTGGCGGCGACGATCCGGCGATGCTGCTCTACACCTCCGGCACCACCGGGGCGAGCAAGGGCGCCGTCATCAGCCACAATAATCTACTCGCGACGGTGACCGCCCTCCTGGCCGCGTGGGATTGGCGGCATGACGACGTGCTGCTGCTGGCGCTGCCGCTGTTCCACGTCCACGGCCTGGTGGTCGGCCTGGACTGCGCGCTGGCGGCGGGCGCCACGGTCGAGCTGCGCCGGCGCTTCGACGCGGCGGCGGTGGTGAGCGAGCTGACGGCGGGCGCGGCGACGATGTTCTTCGGCGTGCCGACGCTCTACGTGCGCCTGGTCGAGGAGCTGCGGCGGCGGGACGGTGTGGCCGCGGCGGACAGGGCCGGTGGTGCCGCGGGGCGCGGTCGAGACAACGGGGAGGGGGAGGACGGCGCCAGCGGCGCACGGCGGGGCGGCGGCAGCGGGGAACGGCGGGGCGGCGACGCCCAGGGGCACGCCCTCGGCATCGGGCAAGCGCAGGACGGCAGCACCCGGGGGCGGCCGGCCGGCCCCGGGGCGGGAATCGCCGGGATGCGCCTCTTCTGCTCGGGCAGCGCGCCGCTGCCGCCGGAGGTCTTCACCGCGTTCCGCGAGCTGACCGGCCACGCCATCCTGGAGCGCTACGGCATGACCGAGGCCGGGATCATCCTGAGCAACCCCTACCTCGGGCCGCGCCGGCCGGGAGAGGTGGGCGGGCCGCTGCCCGGGGTCTCGGTGCGCATCGTCGGCGCCGCCGGCGGCCCCGACGGCTCCTCTGCACCCGCCGACCTTGCCGGGCCGGGCGGTCCCGGCGCCACCGGAAGCCTTGGCGGCTCCTGTGTCGCGGCCGGCACCGGCAGCGCTGCCGGTGCCGACCGGCCGGACGGCACGGGCGGGGACGGCGCCGCGGCCGCGGCACCTCGCGGCCTGCCGCCCGGCATGGTGGGCGAGCTACTGGTGCGCGGCGCCAACGTCTTCAGCGGCTACTGGCAGGCGCCGGAGAAGACCGCCGCCGCGTTCGTCCACGATGCCGCCGGGCGGCGCTGGTTCCGCACCGGCGACCTGGCGCGCCAGGACCCGGCGACCGGCGCCTTCAGCCTGCTCGGCCGCCGCCACGAGCTCATCATCTCGGGCGGCTTCAACGTCTATCCGCGCGAGATCGAGGAGACGCTCCTCGCCTTTCCCGGCGTGCGCGAGGCGGCGGTGGTCGGCCGGCCGCACGCCGAGTGGGGCGAGGTGCCGGTGGCGTTCCTGGTCGCCGATCCGGCCCCCGACGAGGCGGCGCTGCTCGCCCACTGCCGCGACCAGCTCGCCGGCTTCAAGGTCCCGCGGCAGCTGCACCTCGTCGCCGCCCTGCCGCGCAACGCCCTGGGAAAGCTGCAGAAGCACCTGCTGCCCTGAGCGCTCCCAGCCGCGGTGCGCGGTTCCCGCTGCCCTGCGCGGTTCCTGCTGCCCAGCGCGTCCGACGTCAGCGGTCCCTGTTGCCCGGCGCGCTGGCCGGTGGCCTTCCCCGCTGCCCGGCGCTCCGCCGTGGGCTCTTCTCGGAGCCGGCACGCCCGGCGCCCCCGCGGCCCTGCTAGTCTTCGCGAGACAGCAACGCGCTTCTCACACGTCCATGAGGTGATCCGAGTCATGCTCGACCTGCTTGCCCGCCCCCTCCGGCTGGCCGC